>JAKIUS010000091.1 GCA_021647445.1 Geopsychrobacter sp.
CCTGTGTGGCCTGTCATAGCAGGTTCGCCGCAGGGCGTTTTCCTGGACTTGTCAAGTAAAGCGTCAAAAAAGGCCAACATTGATCTGTCTGGCCTTAAATTAGGGAGTTAAAATTTAACCCGCTTGGATCATCTTCGCATCGGCACAGAAAAGTATAGATGCGCAACCTGAGAGGAAATTAATGGATTTGCAACCTCTGCGTGATTTTTTAAAACTTGAATCGGCCAGTGGTCTACTGTTGATCGGAGCCATGGTATTGGCCCTAATTAGCGCCAATACACCCTTGTCTGGCCTGTATGGGTCTTTTCTTGATACTCATGTTGCGGTCCATGTCGGGGCGCTGGTCATTGCCAAGCCATTGCTGTTGTGGATCAACGATGGCTTGATGGCGATCTTTTTTCTGTTGGTTGGACTCGAAGTTAAGCGTGAAGTTTTAGAGGGAGAACTGTCTCGTCTGCCGCAGGTTGCACTTCCAGGAATTGCCGCTTTAGGTGGTATGGTTGTTCCGGCATTGATTTACGTCTGGCTGAATTGGGCTGATCCGGTCGCCTTAAAGGGATGGGCGATCCCGACTGCCACTGATATTGCATTCGCTTTAGGGGTCATGGCACTGCTTGGTGAGCGTGTTCCCCATGCGCTTAAACTGTTCTTGCTGACCCTGGCAATTTTAGACGATCTGGCCGCAATCGTTATTATTGCATTGTTTTATACCAGCCAACTCTCAATGATCTCCCTGCTTTTAGCCGCGGCAGCCATCGTGGCTCTTGTCTTGATGAATTATTTCGGGGTTACGCGTATTGCAGCCTATATGCTGGTTGGGGTCTTCTTGTGGATTTGTGTGTTGAAATCGGGAATTCATGCCACCCTGGCGGGGGTTGTGCTTGCGTTTGCCATCCCTCTGCGTGCGAAGGATCACCACGGACAATCCCCTTTAAGGCACCTTGAACATAGTCTGCATCCCTGGGTTGCTTTCGCTATTCTGCCGATTTTCGCCTTTGCCAATGCGGGCATTTCATTTGTAGGAATGACGCTCTCGGCGCTTCTGTCTCCGCTTCCTTTGGGGATTGCTGCCGGTCTCTTTTTGGGCAAGCCGCTCGGGATCTTTGGCTTTTCATGGATCGGAGTTAAACTTAAAATTGCCAGCCTGCCGCATGGCATTAGCTGGCGTCAATTTCATGGCATGGCGACCCTCTGCGGCATTGGCTTCACCATGAGTCTGTTTGTTTCCTCATTGGCGCTTGAGGATGTCTCTCCCGAGATCATCACTGCCGCAAGGCTGGGAATCTTAACGGGATCAATTCTTTCAGCCCTGTCCGGGTACTTTCTGCTGCGCAGGCGCTGATACTCTGGTTATGTTGCTTAATACTTCGAGAGAGCATTTCAGTCTTTTGTGAGGGGCTCACCTGTGTCACTTTTTCTTGAGAAAATCATCAGTGAGGCGCGCCAAGGCGCATTGATCCTGACTTCGAATAAGCGCTTGTCACGTCATCTGCAAGCGACCTTTGATAAAACTATGCTCACTTTGGGTGAGACTGTTTGGAAAACGCCGCAGATTTTCAGTTTAGAGGGCTGGCTGGGGCGGATGTTTTCTGAGCTTGATCTCGATTGGCAGCTGCTCGAAGGCCACGCCCAGAAGCGGTTGTGGGAGCAGGTTATCGAAGAGGATTCGACCGGGGGTGATAAAGAGTTGTTGCAGCTTGGGGCGACGGCTGAAAAGGCCAGGCAGGCAGCGCAACTGCTGGGGGAATACCAGGTTGATCTTAAATCTGTGCCCTTGACCGAGGATCAGCAGGCCTTTGCCCGTTGGTGGCGACACTATGGCCAACTCTGCCGTGATCAGGGTTGGCGAGATCGCGGGTCATTGGTCGAGGCGGTGTTGGATGCCTTGAAGAACCGTCGCCTCGACGCTCCGCAACGTCTGGTTTTAACCGGATTTGATCAGGTGACACCACTTCTGGTCAGACTCGGGCAGCAGGTTGAGGATGCTGGTGGCAGGGTGAACCTGATCCAGGCGGACAGTTCAACTCAGAGCCAGGCCGGGCTTTTTATGGCCAAAGATCCGCAGCATGAAATCCTTCAGGCGGCTTGCTGGACGCGCGCATTACTCATGCAGGGGGCAGAATCGATCGGGATTGTGGTGACCGATCTGCGCGCGCGGCGGAGTTCGATCGAGCGCATCTTCAGAGATCAGATCGACCCGCAGGCGATTTTACATCTCAGTGAAGAGGAGACTGCGTTTAGCCTGTCCTTAGGCGCGCCGTTGATCGAGCAGGGTCCGATTCATGCGGCACTCGAAATTCTTGCGGTAAGCCATCGTCTTCCGCTTGATCAGCTCAGTTTTTTGTTGCGCACCCCATATCTTAAGGCGAGTCAGACCGAAGCGGATGCGCGTGCCGGTTTTGATAGTCGGCTCCGTTCATTTCGTCAGCAAAGTTTCAGCCTGACGAATCTCGTTGATATGATCCAAAAGGGAAGCCTGGTTCCTGAGTTTGGTCGGCTGCTCAAGGTATTGATCGCCCAGCAGAAACAGCGCAAACGGCGTATGCCGGGCGAATGGGCGGCACAGTTTGATGCGACCCTGGTGCAGGTTGGTTGGCCGGGTGAACGGAGCCTGGCGAGCAGTGAATATCAGATGCTGAGCGCCTGGCGTGATAAATTATTGCCTGCTTTGGCCTCCCTTGATGCGGTTTCAAAACCGCTGGAACCTTCCCAGGCCTTGAGTTTGTTGCGTCGTCTGGCCGCTGAAATTGAATTTCAAATCGAAGCTCCGACCGGTCCAGTGCAAGTGGTCGGTCTGCTGGAATCTGCCGGGCTTGAGTTTGATCATCTGTGGGTGATGGGTATGAGCGAGGAGATCTTGCCCTCACCCGCTCGGCCAAATCCATTTTTGCCGCTCGGTCTGCAGGTCGAGCTTCAGATGCCGCACGCCAGCGCCGAGCGCGAGCTCGATTTTGCGCGGCAGGTGGTGGCGCGGCTTAAGGTCGCGAGCCCCGCGAGTGTTTTCAGCTATGCGCGGCGCGCTGGTGATTGTGAGCTGCGGCCCAGTCCGCTGATTGATGATCTGCCGCCAATTGAACCTGTATTTGCGGCACTGGCAGATTTGCGTAGTCAGATGCTGGCTCAACCGCCTGTTCTTGATGAACTCAGCGATACTCAAGGGCCGGTTCTGGACAGCAAATGTGGCAGAGGCGGTACCAGTCTTCTCAAGGATCAAGCCCTCTGCCCATTTCGCGCCTTTGCCCGGCATCGTTTACAGGCCTATGGTTTCGACGAAGCCCAACCGGGGTTGGATGCCATGACGCGCGGTAACCTGTTGCACCAGACCCTTGAATTTTTCTGGACCGAGGTCAAGGATCAACAGACCTTGAACGGATTGACTGACTCTGACCGTTGGGAACAGGTCGAACGGGCGGTGGCACGCTCTCTTGAACAGAACTTCAAAGATCGCCCGGCGCCGCAAGCAGGACTGCTTGAGATCGAGCAGACCCGGCTGCAAAGGTTGGTTGAGGAGTGGTTGATCCAGATAGAACAGGAACGTTCCTCCTTTGCAGTCATCAGGCTGGAGGATGAGCGGGTTGAACAGATCGGGGCCCTGCAGATTCGCACCATTATCGACCGCATCGATCGACTTGCCGATGGAAGTCTGGTGATTCTCGATTACAAAACTGGCGCAGTTGAGGCCGAACTGTTGGTCGGAGAACGTCTGCTTGAACCCCAGTTGCCGATCTATGCGATTAGCAACTGCGAGGCCGAAGCCGATGGTGTTGCCTTTGCCCAGGTCCGTTCCGGAAACTGCAAACTGATCGGCGTGGCGCGTGAGAGTGGACTGCTGCCGAAGGTGGCTGGTGTTGCACAGCATAGAAAAGCCCAGGCGCTTGATTTGTCGAACTGGGATGAGTTGCTGCAGCATTGGCGCAAGCAGTTGGAGACGGTCGCCGCTGATTTTGTCGCCGGGGTAGCGCTTGTTGATCCGGTCGATTACAAACATGCCTGTCAATACTGTGATTTAAGTGGCTTGTGTCGGATTGCCGAAGCCGAAATTTGTGGAGTAGAAGCATGAGTCAGGGCATCGTCGATCAGGTCCAGCGGCGTGCCGCTATCGATCCGCAGCGTTCCTTTATCGTTCAGGCTCCGGCCGGGTCGGGTAAGACCGAACTGCTGATTCAACGCTATCTCGCCCTGTTGGGACGGGTCGAAAAACCGCAGCAGATTCTGGCCATCACCTTCACGCGCAAGGCCGCAAGTGAAATGCGCAGCCGCTTAATCGAAGCCTTGACCGCAGCGCAGCAGCCCTGTCCGGCAGAGGCGCACAGGGCACAGACCTGGCGTCTGGCTCGTCAGGCGCTGCAACGGGATCGCGATTGTGGCTGGAATCTGTTACACAACCCGGCGTTGCTGGCGATTCAGACTATCGACAGTTTTAATAGCGCGCTGGTGCGCAAGATGCCCTGGCTCTCGCGCTTCGGTGGCTTGCCCGAGTTAGCTGATGATCCCGATCAACTCTATCTGCAGGCGACCGAACGTCTTCTGCAACGCTTGGCTACGGATCGGCCCGGTGCTGAGGCGATTCGGCGCTTGCTCGCCCATCAGGACAACAGTGTGCAGCGCTTGCAAAAGATGCTGGTGATGATGTTACGCAAGCGTGATCAGTGGTTGCGTCATCTCTATACGATTCGTGAAACAGATCCTTGCGCCCTGTTGGAAAGGTCATTGGGGCAGGTGGTTGAGCAGCAGCTGACCGAACTGGTCGAAGAAATCCCTCAGCATCTCGTTGAAGAGATGCTTGCCTGCGGTCGGATTGCTGCGGCCAATCTGGCGCATGGCAAGGAACGTCCATTACTCTATTTGACCGATCTCGAATGGCTCCCCTGTGCCGAGGTTGATCATCTTCCGCTCTGGCAGGGGTTGGCTGATCTGCTGCTTGCGGCCAGTGGGAACCTGCGTAAACCGGCTGGAATCAATGTCAAAATCGGTTTTCCGGCAGCGGAGAAAGCCGCGCGTCAGCGGATGCAGCAGTTGGTTGAACAGTTAACTGCCTGTCCCGTATTTATCGAGAAATTGAACGAGACCCGCAACCTGCCTGGCGTGATATATTCGCAGGAACAGCGCGATATTCTCTCAGGTCTGATTGAGCTCTTGCCAATACTGGTTGGCGAACTCTGGCTGGTTTTTCGGAGTGCAGGGCAGGCTGATTATGCTGAAATTGCCCTGATGGCCAAGGCGGCCCTCGGTTCAGTCGATGATCCGACCGATCTGTTACTGAAACTCGACAGTCGTCTCGAACATATTCTGGTTGATGAATTTCAGGACACCTCTTGGTTGCAGTATGGTCTGCTCGAATTACTGACTGCGGGTTGGCAGAGTGGCGATGGGCGCAGTCTCTTTTTGGTTGGCGATCCGATGCAGTCGATCTACCGTTTCCGTGAAGCGGAGGTTGGTCTTTTCTTACGTTCCTTTGAGGGGCAATTCGGAGCGGAGGGGCCAACCCTTGAGCCCCTGCGACTCTGTTGTAATTTTCGTGCGCAAGCGGGGCTGGTCGATTGGGTCAATCAGACCTTTGCTGAAATCTTTCCAGATCAGGTTGATGTCGCTGCTGGGGCCGTCCCCCTGGCGACGGCAACTGCGGTACATCTCTCGCTTGAGCCACCAGCCGTTCGATTGAACGCCTTCAATGGACGTGATGATCGGGCCGAAGGGGAGCAGGTTGTCCGGTTGGTCTCCCAGATTTTAGCGGAAAAAACCGAGCATTCTATCGCAATTCTGGTGCGTGGGCGCAGCCATCTACCGGCGATTCTGCAGCAGTTGCATGAGCAGGGCGTGCGCTACCAGGCACAGGATATCGAGTACTTAGGAACCAAACCAGTGGCGCTCGATCTGCTCGCCTTAACCCGTGCTCTGGTTCATCGTGCCGATCGGCTGGCCTGGTTGAGTCTGTTGCGTGCGCCCTGGTGCGGATTGACCCTTGACGATCTGCATGTTTTAAGTGAGGCGGCTAAAAACACGACTCTGCCCGGTCTGTTGCAGGATAAAACCCGTTTATCCGCTCTTTCGTCTGACGGACAGCGCCGCATTGCGCGCATCTGGCCGTTGCTTGACCAGGGATTGAAGCGGCGCGGCCGTTTTAATCTGCGTCAACTTGTCGAATCCTGCTGGCTGGCCCTCGGTGGCCCCGCCTGCTATGGCAAGGACGGGGTTGAGGATGCCGCGTTGGTGCTTGATCTGCTCGAATCCCTGCAGCAAGGGGGGGAGATGCCGGATCATGATGCCCTCGAAGCCGGGTTGGCCAAGTTGTTTGCGGTCCCCGATATCGAAGCCGATGGTCGCTTGCAGGTGATGACGATCCATAAGGCAAAGGGGCTCGAATTTGATCATGTCATCCTGCCCGGACTTGGCCGCATGCCCGCCGGGAATGACAGCCCCCTGCTGCGCTGGCTGGAGCATCCACAGGCCGGGCTTCTGTTGGCACCGATTGCGGCGCAAGATGGCGGTGATCAGGATCCGATCTATCAATTTATCGGTCGGCTTGAACGTGAGAAACAGGATCTTGAAGCCGCGCGCCTGCTTTATGTTGCCGTAACGCGCGCCAAGCAGCACCTGTATCTGTTTGCCCATGCCAAGGAGAACAGCAAGGGAGAGCTGAACCCTGCAGCGGGATCGTTGCTGGCTAAACTCTGGCCACGACTCGAAGGTAATTTTTGTCAGTCTGCGGTCGCGGCGGTTGAGGTAGAGCAGGGGCGGACTTCACTGAAATTGCGTCGTTTGCCCCTTGTGTGGGCTCTGCCTCAAGAGGACATCTCCTCA
>JAKIUS010000092.1 GCA_021647445.1 Geopsychrobacter sp.
GGCCAGCTTTAACCGCCCGTCATAACCGCCGTAACTCTTCTTTTTCTCCTGATTGACGTCGGGGAAGGCGATGCCCTTTTTAATCGCGGTATACAACGAGCGACCGCCCGCTAATAACAGATGAGCGCCGCGTTCTTCAATCAATTTGGCCTGTTCGGCTCCAGGGTTCATCATCAGCACTCCGTTTTCGCCGAGGGTCTGGCGGGCTTTTTCACGATCATCCTCGGTGGCTTTTTTAACCGCCGTCGCTACGACTTCTATCCCTAAATCCTGCAAAGCCGCAGCAATTGACCAGGTTTTATTCCCTCCAGTGTTCAGAACGGCTTTCTTGCCGGCAAAAACCTTCCGGTAGGGTTCCAGCTTTTCTTCCAGTAGCGCTTCTTCCCGGACAATCAGTTTTGTCGTACACCGGATAAGATCCGCATCGCCGAGGGCTTCGGCAATCGCCAGCAGTCCATTTGAGGTGTCACGCTTTCCGTAAAAAGAAAGAGAGACCGAGGGGATGCCATACTGTTTCTGCATCTTACGCGTGAGCGAGACCAGAGATTTGGCGCAGACGATGACATTGAGCTTGGCGCGGTGGGCGGTGCGGATCTCCTTGATCCGTCCATTGCCACTCAAGGTTGAGAGCACGCGAATGCCGAGCTCATCAAGCAGATGCTTGTACTGCCACATGTCGCCGCTAACGTTGTATTCACCGATCAGGTTGATATCGAAAGGGGTGGTTGTTTCTGGCTCCGCAGTGCCGATCAGGTGGCGCAGGGCCGCCTCTCCACCGAGACGACTGCCGAGGTTCTTGCTGCCGACAAATCCCGGGGCATGCACCGGAACCATCGGCACAACATGCTTCTCGGCGGCCTGCTTGCAAATCAGATCGAGATCGTCACCGATCATCGCAGTAACGCAGGTCGAATAGACAAAAACCGCCTCGGGCGAATAGTGCTCCATGATGTAATCGATGGCGTTTACCAGCTTCTCTTCACCGCTGAAGACCACATCATTGAGACTGACATCGGTGGTAAAGCCCATCTGGGTCAGGTCGCGACCCGGCCAAGCGGTCTGCGTTGCACGGGTCTCCCAGCTGGTACCGAGACAGGTCATCGGTCCGTGCACCAAATGCGCGGCGTCGGCATAGGGGAAGAGGGAAATTTGCGCGCCTTCAAAGGCGCAACCCCCTGTCGTGGCACCTGGAGTCGGCGCGTTGCAGGCGACCTTCCTGGTTTTATTATGTTCGCAGGTGCTCTCGTTGAGCAGTTCTTTGATTTTCGGTTTGGATGACACGATAAATACTCCACTTGAAGTAGGGTTCCATCGCGTCTTTGGGAAGGAGAATTGACAGCTACGACTCTGTAGCTCCTCTCTCTTTTAGCATCAGACGTGCCAGCCTGCCGGACTGTCTGTTCAGCGCGTTACAACACTTTGAATGGTAACAAAGGGCTATTGTACAAGCAGTCAGCTGGCCATCTGCTTCATTTTTAAGCAATATCTGTGTCGGCTTTCGCTCAAAAGCCAATACATCCACAAGCAGAGAAGAAGGCACACCTTTTGCTCAAAAATGACGCATAACTACTCCGGCAGCGTTGCCGGAAACTTGGCACTGTCGCCCCGACACCCGATGAAGGTGTTCGGGGTTTTTACGTTAAAGGGGCTCAGGATGAAGGCAAACTTTTCAAAAGGGATTGTGATCGACGACACCACCCTGCGCGATGGCGAGCAGACCGCCGGCGTGGTCTTTTCTCGTGCCGAAAAGCTGCGAATCGCGCGCACTCTGGACGAGATCGGTGTCGGGGAATTGGAATGCGGTATCCCGGCGATGGGCACTCAGGAACAGGGCGATGTGCATGCTCTGGTTGACCTGGGCTTAAATGCCCGGTTAATCACCTGGAACCGAGCACTGAAATCGGACATTCAGGCGTCCATCGCCGCAGGGGTCAGCGCGGTAGACATTTCGATCTCGGTTTCCGACATCCATATCTTCAAGAAACTGCGCAAGGATCGAGTCTGGGTTACAGAACAACTCAAGCAGGCTCTCGATTTTGCCAAACAGCATAATTTGTACGTTTCTGTTGGTGCCGAGGATGCCAGCCGAGCTGATCAGGCATTTCTGGTTGAACTGCTGCAGATTTCCAAACGAGAGGGGGCTGATCGTTTTCGTTACTGCGACACCCTGGGAATCCTTGATCCCTTCACCACCTATGAGCGGATCAGCACCCTGCGCAGAGCAGTCGATCTGCCCCTGGAAATCCATACCCATAATGATCTCGGGATGGCGACCGCTAATGCGATAGCAGGCCTGCGCGCCGGAGCAGAGTTCGTCAATACTACGGTCAATGGATTGGGGGAACGTGCCGGGAACGCGGCGCTCGAAGAAGTGGTCATGGCGCTCAAGCACGCCTGTAATATCGAACCCGGAATCGACACCGGGCGTCTGGTTGAACTCTCGCAGCTAGTCGGCAAGGCCAGTAATCGCCCGGTCCCGCCCTGGAAGGCGGTGGTGGGAGAAAGGGTCTTTTCGCACGAATCTGGCCTGCACACCGACGGCGTACTGAAAAATGCAAAAAACTATGAAGGCTTCGACCCGGCCGAGGTCGGGTTACAGCGATACCTCGTACTCGGCAAACACAGCGGACGTCAGGGGCTGGCTCACAAACTCACACAGCTGGGGTTTGATCCGGGATGCTTTGATCTCGGCCTGTTATTACAGCGGGTGCGGCATGAAACCCAGTTTGCAAAAAAGCCCCTACAGGACGTTGAGCTGAAGAAACTCTGCCGCTCCCTGGAGACTACAGCCCCCCTCCCCCATTCACCCCAACGTCCGATCCCACCCCCGATACTGAATCGCTTCGGCCAGATGCAGGATCTCAATCTGCTCAACCCCGGCTAAATCCGCAATCGTCCGTGTCTGCTTGAGAAACCTGGTGAAACTACGCGCAGACAAACCAAGCTTATCGGCGATCTCTTCAAGCAGTTGATCCTCTTTCGCATCAAACTTGCCAGTATGCTGATCAGTTCACCGGCCAAACTGGCGCTGGTCAAACAGCACCAGCAAACGCCCCCCCTTAGAAGAATTGATCAAGGATTATTTTCCGGATGTCGCTCTGGTGCTGGTCGAAGGGTACAAACAGGCGGGCCTGCCCAAGGTCGCCCTCTACCGCAAGAGCCACAGCAGAGAGATTCCCCGGCAGTCCATCATCAAAATGTGGCTCGTTGAAAAGCTCGAAAAGATTGCCAACTGATAAAACCCACGTTTTAAAGCAATCCTGCTATTGTCAATAGCGAAGCAAATTTCGAGGAATTAAATTCGACCAAAGGTTCTTAAGGTTTGCAACTTTACATGCCTGACCCATGACCTTGCGCGTTTAAACCTGCTCTCTACCCCAGGCTTAGCCACCAATCAACTGCTCAAAACGGGTCTGACGCAGCAGACTACTGTCGATGACGATACTCAGCGTATCGAGCAGCTCGACAAGGGCGACAACCTCTTCCTGGGATACTTTTCGCCTGCCGAGCCTTTCATGCAGTTGATCGGTGGGCATCTGCAGCATCTTGTACAGTGACATCTTACCGAGGGGAGATTCGGGCAGGGGCAGGGCCGGGACAGGCACTTTGAGCAGACGGGTCTTCTGACGGAATTCGCGTGGCAACAGACTGTGACTCGAGTTCATCAGTTTGTGCAGCAACGGCTCCTCCAACCGGACGAGATGACACACCCGGAGAATCTCAAATTCAGCAAAACGCTGACTCCAGGTAGCATCAATTCCCTTCACCGCCGCTAACGGCTGATCGGCGAACAGGTCGAGGACGGTCGGCACCGAAACACTCGGTAGCCGTATAGGAACCCCGCGCAGGGATGCCTCAGGCCGCTCGCCCAGCTCCAACTGCAGCTGCCAGCCCTTGTCTATGTCGGGATAACGGTCAGGCAGAATTAATGACGGGCCCGTTTCCACTTCATCCTCCGGGAGTTGACCTAAGTGCAACCTGATCGAACGTACCGCTACCGAAGGATGACTGCGCTTGACCAGGGTCAAGGCGGTAGAAAACTCATGGACGATCGATTTGAACAGATCCCCGAACGCCAATTGTAATTTATCCTCTGCCATATTAGTGACAATACTCGTCTGCGTAAGAGAAGACGTTCAGCTCCCATTGCCGTTCAAATGATTGTCGAGCAGTTCGCCGAGCAGGTGCAGACGATCTCCCGGAGCCATGATGGTATTCAAGTAGTTGTGCATGGCCCTGGCCTCCTCAACCCTTTGCCAATCCCTCCAGATCTGCCTTAACCAGTCCTGCCTGGGATCGGTTGGCGGCAAAGGGATTGGCACCGAAATCGAGGCAACTGAAATAAACTGCGCCAGCTTCTCTCGCCAGATATCGGTTTTTTTATCTATCTCCTGAATCAGAACAACCAGTGCGGCCTCCACAACCCCTAACGCAAGCGATGCAGTAACATTCACCCTCCGGCGGCGAGAGACTCTGCCCCCGTTCAGTGTAGAATCACAAAAACCGTCCTGAGCGGCAACGATTCGGCCGCGCTCATTCGCCACCACCGATGTTAATGGGCTACGCAGTCGATTAAGCACCTGTTCAAGCTCCAGCAACCAGCCGGTGGCCTTAGCAGCAAAACCGACATCGTTGCGTTGATAGGTATCGATCAGCGCTGGCATAAGCAACAGCTTTTCCAGTAATATTTCTCGGGTTGCAATCAGCATCTGGGCAAATCTCCACTATTCCGGGGTCAATTTGCGTGAGATGGTCCCGTCATCGTTTTCACCGATGCTCCATTCCAGTCCTTCCTCTTTCAGAGTGATCCGCATCCGGCTGACATTGGCCAGAGAGGATTTATCCTTCACTTCGGCCGTCAGAATTGAGGCACTGATCTGCGGAGCACGGCCAATTTTTTGCAATGCAGAGCCGCTGGCACTGAATCGCAGGTTCGAGACGATCCGGTTGGCCGCCGCGAGGGTGCTCTTGTCGACCACCTTGCTCCTGACCGTTGTATGGAAGGCCTCTTCCGCGGCCCGAATAACTGCCTCACGCGGGGAGCGGTAACCGGTGGGAGCACCAATTCTGGCAAGTTGCTGCCCAAGGACACTGTCAAACTTTTTAAGATCAGCACCGGCGATCGAAAGCCCCTCCCGAGCCAGAGAGTCCTTCAATTCTTTCCGCACCGCCGCGCCTATGGCCTTAGGCTCTGCAACCTGATCCGCTTCTCCTTCATCCTGAGCATCGATCAGCATAGGAATATCGATCGATATCTCCGGCACCCGCACCCGTGGCACACTCATCCCAGATAACAGCGGATTGTCTTTATAGTGCTCCGCGACGGCGGCCGACTCTTCATCAGCGATCCGCCGGGCATGCACCACACCGGTAATCAACGCGCCAATCAATACTCCTAAATCAGCCATAGTTTCACCTGTCAGTTAAACATCCACTAAGACGTTGCGGGGGTCTCCTTGATGGCGTTTTCAAGAATGCCGAGCAGCCGCTCGGTACCGGCCGGCAGCTCATCCTGAACAGCCCGCACATGGACGGCCATCGAGTAGGTGCGCTCAATTTTCGAGCTCGACGTGGTGCTTTTCTTGTAGGAGTAGTTGACCTTGAGTGATGCGGAGCCCCAGCCCCAACCTGCCTTGGCCTTCAATTCAGTATTAAGCCCATGGGACGAGGTCGCGGAGGATTCCTGCACGGAGGTGATTTTAGCATTGAAATCGATGGTCGTCTCTTCAATGCGGATAAAAGGAATCGGCAGCATGGTTAAAAACGGTACGGTCAGTTCAAAATCCTTGACCTCAATCGTCACCGTCCCGTCTGCCGCGGTCTGCTCAATAGGCCGCTTATACTTGAAAGAGATCATCGTCGGTCCGGTGATGTTACCGCTGCTGTCAGAATCAAAACCGACTGCCTTGATGAAATCGACCGATGTCACCGCAGCTTGGGCCTGGGCCTTAATAACCGCATTGAGTGGGCCACCGATCATCGCTTCGAAATTAAGACTGCTGAGTTCGTCGCCAATTGCCATGATATCCTCCATCTAGGTTAGAGAGACGGCCCCCCCAAGTTGGCCCCAGTATGGCGAATTCGCCCATGATTTGCCGAGAACCAGCATCGGCAGGAGTCATGGAACGATCAGGCTAAACACACAAAACCTTTCATTAAGTTCTTTATAAGAGGTATAGGTGAAAAAAAGGGACTGTCAACCTGACTTTTTGTTAAAAAAAACCAAGGACAGAGACACAAAGGGACTTGCGTATTCCGAGGTAAACCGGGGAACCTTTTAACGACACACGGGGCGATATTACCACCCGCTTGCTTGACGGTTTCGAAGGGTAAGTTGATCTTATCCAAATGGGCAAAATTGAAGAAATGCTCTCAAGACACAAACTTAAGAGATATCAACAACCTCCTTAGTCGGCAGATTCTGAAAAAGGGACAGGCTGGCGGTCGCAGTACAAGCTATCGGTTGACGGCCTGATTGGAAGGCAGCAGAAGCCGCCATTAATGACCACGCAAAGAACTTCCGTATATAGATGTAATCGACCCGCCTAATGGCCAACATGATCCAGAACCTGAAAACCGCTACTCCAAGCCAACAAACAGCTTGATATATTGCAGGCGTTCGAAGTTTTCGGGATGCTGACTCTGGGCCTGACTTAGACGTCCGCGAAACTGTTCGATGCGTGAAAAGTCATGCTCCTGCATCCAACCCTCGATCTCCTTACGCACCCGTCCGATCTGCTCGAATCCGTTTTTCATCAGAGTTGAACAGAGCTGCACCACCGTC
>JAKIUS010000093.1 GCA_021647445.1 Geopsychrobacter sp.
CTTTGAAGGCCTGTTGAATGATCTCCTCTACAGTCATGATCTCCTGATCGGTCAGTGCGACGAATTCCTTCTTGCGGCGGTTGTTTGACAATGACCCCTCATTTTGACGTACGAAATGAATCAGGTTTCCAGCTAGCCGATCCGGCATTTCCACAAAATCCATAATCTCTTTCATGGCGGCGTCATGAGCGAGTAAGTAGGAAATTTCCTTTGGCAGGTCATGTTCAATGGTATTTTTGACGCAGGTATACAGGAATTCGGCGGCATCTGTCGCGTCAAAGTAGCGGTAGAGGTCAAGCGTATCATTCAAGATCGCGACGTTTTTATCTGCAGTTGCTGTCCATTCGATGAAATCCATCAACGGTCCGGTATGGTTTTGCAAGGTGCTCCGGTATTCATCAATGCGGTCCAGCATGACACTCGAGACCGGAAAAACCATGCCTGGTGGGGCAAAGTGGCGTTCTGTCAAAACGTGATGGATGAGACACCTGTGTAACCTCCCGTTACCGTCTTCTAAGGGATGGATAAAGACAAAGCCGAAAGCTAAAATTGCAGCCTGAATGACCGGATCGATGTCTGACGCCCGCATGCGGTTATTGCAGTTGTTCAGACTCAGCATGAGGTCGGGTATATCCTGCGGGCGCGCACCGATAAATTCCGGTAACGGATCATTGTTATGATCACGTTCCCCAAGAAAGACCCCATCGTTTCGGTAACCGATCCGGGTAAACCGATCATCACCTGTCATTATACGATGCAGCCGATATATTTCAGTTTGGTTGAGTGGCCGTTTCCCAGCTTCCAGAACGGCCCGCCCCCAACGTTCCAGGCGATTTTGTGGTGCCCGTTCCCCCTCAATCTCAAAACTGGCCCTACTGTCGGCAAGTAACAAGAAGCTTGCCGCACGGGCCAATAACCGTGCTCCGGTTCGCCCGACCGTGCTGGCGGCCTTACCTGCCAGATCGAGCTCGATCAATGTTTGCAATTTTTCGGTTCTGCGAACGATCGGACAAAACCCGCCCTGACCCAAAAGATTGTCACGTACGCGGTGCCGACTCGACAGACGGATTGGACCGATGATGTAGTTTCGTGGATCAAGGGCATCGACAGCGGCAACATTGGGTGCATCAGCGATATCCAGCTGTCGGCCAATCAAGGTTTCATAAAAAAACCAGATGCGACGGGTGAGGGCCCCTGTGGGGGTTGCTTTAATAAAACGGCATAATTCAGCTGGTGGTATGCAGTCCAGAACCCTTTTCAGGATCAGCAGGTCAATCTCCTCATGGCGCATGGCAAAAGCTAAATGGTCAATGGCTGTTGCTGCCGGTGCGTAGCGTTTATCAAAAATACGCCAGTGACCCTCCAGTCTCTGACTGTTCTTGACATGTCGGTTCGAAACACAACAGGGGTTTCGAACCGGTGCGGCGACCTTCAACTCATGTACCAGTGCCGACCAGCCGACCAGTTGCGTGTTCTCGGGGATTGGGCCGTCTTGAAAGTAATCAAGGGCATTAAATTGCAGTTCCATGGTCGAAAACCGTTCGCTAAAGTCGAAGATGGCTAAATAAATGCCATTTCAGTCGAAATTGACTATATCCAAAGGCAGGGTCGAAAGCCACACAAATATGTCGAAAAGTAGCTGAAATGCCTAGGTTGGGTCGAAAGTCACAGAAGGAAGACAGAGGTCCTTAATCTTGAAAACTCAGGATCTTTCTGGCATAGCGATAGTGAAGTTGATAAGGGCAGAGGGAAAATAAATCTGTCCCGAATGTCGCTGAAAGCATAGTGGATAGGCGTTGAAAAGAATGGTAAGGTATTACTTATCAATACTTTTGTAGTAAAGGATACGAATATGACGACACCAGCAACATCCGTCAAACTTGGGGACGACTTGAAACGCCGGGTTCAACAATTAGCTCAGCGGCAGCAGCGTTCTTCTCATCGAATCATGTGTGAAGCGATCCGTGTTTATGTCGAAAAAGAAGAAGCCAAAGAACAGTTCGTTCAGGAAGCCCTGGCATCCTGGAGTTCCTACAAGCAAACAGGAAAGCATTTAACCGGGCAGGAAGTACGGGAGTGGCTGCAAACCTGGGGCACTGACAACGAACCCGGGATTCCAGAATGCCACAAGTAATCGTTACTGAAAATGCCGCTTTGGGCTTGGAACGTTGTCGGCTTTTTTTAGCTGAAAAAGATCGCTTGGCAACAATCAATGCCGCACAGATAATTGAAAAACAGTTTGCCCGTCTGGAAACCGAGCCGGAATCAGGTCGTCCCGTAGAAAATCATATGGAACTACGTGAGTTGATCATCTCTTTTGGCAATACTGGCTATATTGCTCTCTATCATCATTCGCTCGATACTGATTCTGTTCTTATCCTTGCATTTCGACACCAGAAAGAGGTTGGCCACCATTAGCTGTTTTTAGCGTTGTTTGGATGACTTTATTGTCAGTCGTCTGGTAAGGCAATAAAGCAGGAGCGGTTCCAGCCATAACCGATAATGCCGTTGATGCTATAGTCGTATAGTGACGGGCTGATGGTAGTGAAACTTATAAACTCAACTTTCGCAGACTATAAAAACTCATAACACCATGAAATAATTGAACAAAAGCATCATCAACTGTAGTAAAATAGGTTATCGCCAAACAACCTGTTACGAACAAGGAGATGATGCTTTGGATCAGATTGTAGCAGAGACTGTTTCATGTCAAAACCAAATTAATTCGTTCTTTGACAATCAGCGCATCGCACTACTACTGAAGCAAAGCAACATGGCCAAACAATGCGGCATCGCACCCGTTGTGGTGATGCGGATGATCTTCAGCCTGGTTTTCACCGGCAAGAATCTTTTCCGCTATCTGCAGGCCGATGCCTCTGGCAGTGAGGTCGGCAAAGACACCGTTTATCGCTTCCTCAATTCGGTCAATGTTAACTGGCGCAAGTTCCTGCATCTGCTCTGTGTTGCCGTTCTCAACAAAAAAATTCTGCCTTTGACGTCAGTTGATACGCCCAAGGTGTTCATTGTTGACGACTCGCTCTACAACCGTAATCGGAGCAAAAAGGTCGAACTTCTGGCGCGTGTCTATGACCATAACGACCAGCGCTACTATCGCGGTTTCCGCCTGTTGACCCTGGGTTGGTCGGACGGCTCAAGCTATTTGCCGGTCTCGTTCAGCTTACTCAGTTCCGCCAACCAGAAGAACCGTTTAGCACCCATGACTGAGGTTGATAAGCGGACCAATGGGTTCAAGCGTCGGGCCGAGAGTATTCGCAAAGCCCCTGACGTGCTCAAGAGGTTGGTGAGACAAGCCCACGATAGCGGCATCAGAGCCGATTATCTGCTTTTTGACAGCTGGTTCGCTTTTCCTGCGACGATCATTGGGCTGCTCGAACAAAAACAGCAGGTCATTTGCATGCTCAAGTCAGCGAAGACCAAATACGGCTATAAGGGGTTCGATCTCACCCTCAATGAACTTTACAAGAGTGTCCGCAAGCGCTGTGGACGGGCGAAGATTCTGGCGTCAGTCCAGATTGAGCTGGGGACGAATTCCCAGAAAGAGCCCGTCATGGCCAAGATCGTCTTTGTTCGTGCTCGCGGTTCTAGAAAATGGCTGGCGCTCCTATCGACCGATATCGACCTGGCTGATGAAGAGATCGTCAAGCTCTACAAGCGGCGCTGGGACATCGAAGTGTTTTTCAAGATCTCAAAGAGCTATCTGCGTCTGGCCAAGGAGTTCCAGAGTCGCAGTTATGATGCGCTGGTTGCTCATACAACGATTGTGTTCGCCCGCTACATCATGCTGGAATTAGCCAGGCGTTCGTCAAATGATCCGAGAACACTGGGCACCTTGTTTCATGCCGGATGCGATGAGCTGCGGCAAGCCAGTTTTACCGAAGCCGTTACCCTGTTGCTGAACACCCTGCAGCAGTTAGTAAAGAGCTTCGGCGACAAAATCGCAGCGCCGGTCGCAGAGGCGCTGGCAGAATTTATCGCCCAGATACCGGGCCTATTACGACGGCCGATGCTACTTCCGGCCTGTATATTTTAAAAACTAATGTAATATCAAACCGTTGCGCCATTTAAGTCGGTGCGAAAGTTGAGTTATAAACTTATCTACGTTGGTCTGCCCAGAGGACACCCCGCCGTGGACGCGATGGAAATTTTTCTACTCCACAATTGTAACGATTGATTTGTCAGTCGTAATAATCTGTTCGCTGTTTATGTATACAATGTTTTTGTCGGCACTATCGATTTTTTTATAAGGAACACCTTTGATAATCGCGATTTTGGCGCTGTTTTCTATATTGTTGCTTAGCGAGATTGCTTCTTCGGCAGACATTTCTGGTGCTTTTATAGAAAAGATAAAAAAGTCAGTTTCTTGTTTTTTGACTCTATAAGGAGCAATGGCAGTGTCAGAGTTATCTTCGGAATAAATCAGGTGACGGCAGTTGTACTCAATAATGGTTTCGTTGTTGTTGCTGACGTACGCGCTAACATCTTCTATCTCGCCAAACCAGATTACTTTGTCGTTTTCTGAGAGATTTTCAGCGAAGTTGCTTGGGGAGATATCAAAATATAAGTTTTGTTGTGGTTGTAGCCAATCTGAGTCGGAACCAAAAGCCATGCCAGGGATGGCAAAGGATAATAAAGCGAAAAATACTAGCTTCTTGATTTTCATTGTAAACTCCACAAGTTAGATTGTATTTGCTGTAAATTCTTAATTTTTGAAACCCTGAAATATCTAAGATAGTAAGTTATTTTTTTGTTACTTTTGCTGTGACAGTTTCGCTCGGTCCAAGACCAAAGGTCGTTGGGTTGGTAATCTTAAGCTGTCCATTTATTGGGAGGGTACATTCGTATGCATAAGCCGTTACTTCACTAAAATTTTGGCAACCGGTGCTTGGTGTCCATGTTACAGCGCCGCCATTTGGTGTGCTTGTCATTTCGAGACGATATGTACCAGAGGTCAATGACCAGGTCATGGATTCTCCCTCGTTTAACACCCCTAGCCAGTTAACAACGGTAGTATCCACGATTGAACTTTCGCTTGAACTACCGCCGCCACATGCCGATAAAAGAGTTAATACAAGGCAGACGGTTGTAAATAATAATATTCGCTTCATCATTCCCTCCAGGAAAAAATAAAACCACCCTGAGAATAGGGTGGATCAATGGACTTAGGGGCCCCCTCAGTGATTTTGATTTGAGAGTGTAAAACAATAAACTTTAGAAATATATCCAAATATGGTGAGGCTGGCAATTTCAGATGCGGTTTTGATAGTGCACATGCCTTTTCGGCCAAAGCGCACAGTATTCCGAAGCAGTGGGATCCGCTCGTTCTTCGCTCCTCGGCGCGCTAAGACCGGCGAGGCGAGCTGGACGCCCAGAAAGCGCCGGTAAAAGCCGGCATGGATCAGGAGGTGAAAATCCTCCACATGGTAAAGGCTAGCGACCAGCCGTGACCCCGAGTCATGCGTTGGCCTTCCGTAAGGGAGGCAGCGAAGCGTTGACAGGGGGCGAAGTATCGATACGCTCGTTTTCCTCGCTCCTCTGTCCATACTGGCGGGCCCATGTAATTATACTTTTCGTCCATAACGCCAACAGAAAAATCCCTTCAAGCACAAGACGCGACACCTCTTGCTCTTACTTGTCTACCAGAGCAAAGCCTCAACCTTGGCAAGGGTTTCATTCAGGACTGACTGTTCCACGGACCCCTCTTTTTTGGCTTTACAGGCGACCCAGTCAAGACTTTTGATTTGGTCTGCGAGGACCACCCCCTCCTTGCCGCTAACCTTGATCACCACCTCAAACGGATAGCCTTTAATTGAAGTTGTCAGAGGGCAGCAAAGCATCAGGTGGGTAATTTTATTGTATCGTTTTGGCGATAGAACCAAAGCCAGGCGGTGCCCTGCCTGCTCATGTCCCGCTTGTGGATTGAACTGCAACCACACCACATCTCCCCGATCCGGTACATAAGCCATCTACCAGATCTCCTTGCCTGCGGGATCCCCGGTCTTAACTTCAGACTGTTGGTTTTCTGGAGTCACGCCATTTAACATCTGGTTGAGGTCGTACTTTGCAGTTTTCCGCGCCAGCTCAATCACAATCGCATGGTCGCGTACTGAGATATTAACTGGAGACTCCCGTTGGACACCGATCTCCTCAGCCAGCGCTTTTGGTATTCTGAGGGCCAAGCTGTTGCCCCATTTCTGGACTTTAGCCAACATATCTGCTTTTCCTATCGTCAAAGTGACTTCCAATATAACAAAGTATCTACATTGTTTCAACCAAAATGCCTTGCCGCCATTCACCCCAACTTTCGCTCCCCCCCGATACCGAATCGCTTCCGCGAGGTGAAGTGTCTCAATCTGCTCGACCCCAGCTCCTCTCCAACTCTTCCTTAAACAACTAACAAATTAGTCTTCCAAGCTGAAATTATTACTCCTGGCAAGTTTCTCGCCCCTTTCTATCGGGGGGAGCTCACTGCGCCTTACGATCCAATCCCCGATACTGGATGGCTTCGGCCAGATGGGGCTGAAGAATGCCCTCCTCTCCGGCTAAATCAGCAATCGTCCGTGCAACCTTGAGGATGCGACTGTAGCTGCGAGCCGAAAGGCCGAGTCGGTCGGTGACCATTTTGAGCAGATCCTCTCCCTCTTTATCGACAACACAGAATTTACGAATATGTCGCGCCTG
>JAKIUS010000094.1 GCA_021647445.1 Geopsychrobacter sp.
TGCTTAAACAAGCGCAGGCGGTTCCCTATCTTGAAGGGAACCGGACGACGGGCTTTCAGATCCGCATGATTCAGCCTGGCTCACTGATTGAACAGATTGGGCTGAGAAAAGGGGATATCCTGCGCGAAGTCAACGGAATCAAATTAAACTCGCCCGAAAAAGCACTTCAAGTCTTCGGCCAGTTGCGCCAGGCGAAACAGATCAGCATCGGCCTTGAACGGAGGGGCAAAGCGATGACCTTTGCTTATGAAATAAGATGATAATGAACTATGCTAAAAAAGTCGCAGGACTGATCGTCCTGACCTGTTTGATCGGTTCGATCTGCGCGGTAGAGGTCGCAGCGGCGCAATCGACCAAAAATCAGGCGGGAATCTCCCTCGATTTCAAGGATATCGAACTCCGCGACCTGATCAAGACGATCGCAGAGATGACCGGCCGCAACTTTGTTTATGATGAGCGGGTACGCGGCAAGGTCACGATCATCTCCCCTTCCACCATGAGCAAAGAGGAAGCCTACCAGCTCTTCTTGACCGTCCTCAACGTTAAGGGGTTCACCCTGGTTGAGAGCGGCCGGGTCAACAAGATTGTCCCGTTACAAACAGCCAGACAGAACAACTTGCCGGTCTCCGATGAGCAAAAAGGTGAAAGCTATGTCACCCGCCTGATTCAACTCGACAATGCAGATGCTCAGGCACTGGCAAGCAGCGTCCTGATGCCATTGATCCCAAAAACCAGCAACCTGACCGTCTATCTTCCGACCAACACCCTCATCATTACAGACAGTGCCGCCAATATCGAACGCTTGATCAAGATCATCAAATTGCTCGATGTGCCATCGAGCCTTAACCACTTTGAAGTCTTCAAGCTTAAACGCGCCGATGCCGACGAGATCGCAAAGATCGCCAATTCCCTTCTAACGAAACAGGCCAATCCCCAACGCAAACGTGGCGGCCGAAACAATGCTCAACCAGGACAGGTCATCGCCTACCCGCGAACCAATACGCTGCTTGCCGTTGCCTCAACAGAAGAAATCAACCTGCTGCGCAACCTGATTGAAACCCTCGACACCCCCAGCGACCAGAACCGCTCCAACATCAATGTCTATTACCTGAAGAATGCCGACGCTGAGACCCTGGCCAAAACGCTAAATGAAATCATGACCGGTGCAAAAGCAGCCGCACCAGGCAAAAGATCGGGCGCTACCTCGGGCAAAGTTTTTATCACCGCCGACAAACCGACCAATTCGCTACTGATCAGCGCAGCTCCCGAGGATTTGGCTCTGGTCAAACAGGTCATTGAAAAGCTGGATATCCGCCGCAATCAGGTTTATGTCGAAGCACTGATTCTTGAACTGTCGATGAATGCCACACGTGAGATAGGGGCATCACTGCAGGGGGCCGTAGGCATCAACGGGCAGAGTGTTCTGCTGGGCAGCAGCAACCTTAACACCGGCTCAGTGGGACTGAGTGGACTGGTCCCGGATTCAACCAGTACATCGCTGCCGAGTCTATTGACGCAAACCATAAAAGGACTGATGATCGGTGGACTTTTCGACCCAATCACAACCATCGTAGATGGTAAAACAGTGACAGTTCCGGCGCTTTCCGCGTTGATTCAACTGTCAGAAACCAGTAAAGATATCAATATCCTCTCCGCGCCGCGCTTGTTGACCTCAGACAATGAAGAAGCCGAGATCATCGTCGGTGCAAATGTACCGATTATCACCAGTCGCTTAACCGACAGTGGTGGCAGCAGCAGCTTGGCCCAAAGTGTCTCGATTGAACGGAAGGATGTCGCGCTGACCCTGCGCTTCACCCCACAGGTCACCGAAGGAAATCTGGTTCGTCTCACAATTTTTCAGGAGATTACCGCCATCTCCGGCGTTCAAATCGGCAATGTTGACAGTGTCGGCCCCACTTTCACCAAACGTCAGCTTCGCAACACCGTATTGGCAGAGGATGGTAAAACCGTGGTTTTGGGCGGCTTGATCGGCACCAACGTTCAGAAGACCGAATCCAAGGTACCAATCCTGGGCGATATCCCCCTGCTCGGCCGTCTCTTCCGCTCAACCGCCACCACGTCAGAGAAAACAAACCTTCTTGTCTTCATCACCCCTCGCGTCATCCACAACGCCAGCGAAATGGCTGCGATTACCCGGCACGCCCAACTGACAGGCCAAAGTCTTCAGACTCGTGAATTGCGCGACGCGGTCATCCAAAAAAAGTTATTGATTGAGACAAAAACTGAGGTGGATTCGATTCAGCAAGAGGTGCCAAGCCACGATGAGTAACTGGCAGAAGCTGGGAGAGATTCTGCAGCAAGAGGCAGGGCTCTCCACACAGACCATTGAAGATGCCCTGCAGGACCAAAAGCTGGACCCGCAACGTCTCGGCCAGATACTGGTCAGCCGGCACGGTCTGAACAATGTCGCTCTGAGCGCCGCTCTGGCCAAACAATTCGGTCTAAGCTTTCGCCCTCAACTCAAAGCGGGCGCGATCGGCGACCTGCTGAGCCGTCTGCCTTTAGAGTATGTCCGGGAACAGTCGATTTTCCCCCTGCAACGGACAGAGACATCCCTGGAACTGGCGATGTCTGATCCGACCAACAGCACCCCGATTAATGACCTTTCGGCTCTCACTGGCTGTCAAATCGAGATTTGCCTGGCCCCTGAAGAAGAGATCCTACGCACCATCAACCAAGCCTATGCAGCACAGGCTGGTGATTCTGATAATCTGGCCCCCGAGCTCGATGACGGCGACAAGGATCTAGCCGCAACCCTGGGGCCGACCGACCTGCTCGACAGCAGCGATGAAGCGCCGATCATCCGTTTTGTCAACGGCCTCATCGCCCGCGCCAGCCGTGAACGGGCCAGCGATGTCCATCTGGAACCCTTCGAAACCGAAATGATTATCCGCTATCGCATCGATGGTGTCCTCTACGAGGTTCTGCGCCCCCCACAAAAAGCGCGCGCCGCGATCATTTCGCGCATCAAGATTATGGCGGGCTTGAACATCGCCGAAAAACGTCTGCCGCAGGATGGCCGTTTTCGGGTGCGGATCGCCGGACACGACGTCGATATCCGCGTCTCCTCTTTACCGACAGCCTTCGGTGAACGATTGGTCTTGCGCCTGCTGGAAAAAAGTTCCAGCGTCATCGAACTCTCCGCCATCGGACTCGATGCACAACTGCAGCAACAGATCGACCAACTGATCCACCAGCCTCACGGCATCTTTCTGGTCACCGGCCCGACCGGTTCGGGCAAGACCACCACGCTTTACGCCGCCCTCAGTCTGCTCAATGACCGCTCCAAGAACATCATCACCATCGAAGACCCCATTGAGTATCAATTAAATGGCGTCGGACAGATTCAGGTCAATTCCAAAATTGACCTGACCTTTGCCGCCGGGCTGCGCTCCATTCTACGCCAGGATCCCGACATCATCATGGTTGGGGAGATTCGCGACAGTGAAACCGCTGAAATCGCAGTTCAATCGGCACTAACCGGTCACATGGTTTTTTCGACCCTGCATACAAACGATGCAGCAGGGGCCTTAACCCGCCTACTCGACATGAAGATTGAACCCTTCTTGGTCTCATCGTCTGTCACGGGGATCCTGGCCCAACGCCTGGTGCGCAAACTCTGCCCCGATTGCCGTTGCAGCTACACACCGAGTGCAGAGATGATCCGTCACTTTAACGGCTTGATTCCCGATCAGGAGGAACTGCAGTTTTTCCACAGCCCCGGCTGTGAGGCCTGCCAGCAGATCGGCTATCGAGGCCGCACCGGTATCTACGAACTCCTGCTTTTGAGCGATGATATACGGCAACTCCTTATGACCGGCGCCGATGCCAGCAGCATCCGAGAAGCGGCACAGAATGCCGGCATGCTCAGCCTGCGTCAGGATGGGCTGAAAAAAGCCCTGAGCGGCGAAACCTCCCTCGAAGAGGTGCTCCGCGTTACGCAGAGCGACACTTAAAATGGCCCTTTTTGATTACATCGGCTACGACAGAAATGGCCGCAAAGTTAGTGGAAGCGGTGAGGGGAACGGCCAGCGTGCGGTGATCTCCAAGCTACGACAGCAAGAGATTTTCGTCACTGAAATCGTCGCCGCCGGAAGCAAAAATAGACAAAAGTTGCTTTCTCGCTGGCGTAGTTCACGGGTCCCCATTGAAGATCTGGCGATTGCGACACGCCAGCTTGCCACCCTGCTGAGCGCCGGACTCGGATTGGATGAAGCACTGACCACCGTCGCCGGACAACTCGAACGTCAGCAATTAGCGACAGCACTCAATCATATTCGCGAGGCGGTCGTTGAGGGGGAAGCACTCCACCAGGCCCTAGCGGCCGAAGGAGAACTCTTCTCGAACCTCTATATCAGCATGGTCGAAGTCGGGGAGAGCAGCGGCACCTTGGATCAGGCATTAGCCAACCTCGCAGATCTCCTCGAAGAGCAGGCCCGTTTACGCAGCCGTGTTACTGCGGCTCTCGCCTATCCACTGCTGATGGCCGTTGTCGGTACAGGTGTACTGCTCTTTCTGGTCGGTTTTATTCTACCGAAAGTTACACGAATGCTGATCGATCTCGATCAGGTGCTGCCTCTGCCGACGCGGATGCTGATCACAGCCAGCCAGCTGCTGCATGACTACAGTTGGCTGATCTTTGCCTTGCTGATTTTGGTACTGCTTGCGGCTCGCCATTGGGCCAGAACCGACCGCGGTCGCTTGCTGCTGGCTGACTTACGTCTGCGTCTGCCTCTAATCGGCAAGCTAAACCTACTGATCGCCACCAGCCGTTTCAGCCGCACTCTAGCAACCCTGCTCAACGGTGGGCAGTCGCTGCTTAGTTCATTGGATATCACCGGCAAGCTGCTCGATAATCTGGTGCTGCAACAGGCGATCGAACGGGCGAGTCGTCAGGTCCGTGAAGGCGCTTCTCTTGCAGAACCCTTGAAAAAAGAGAACATTTTCCCAACGATGCTGGTACAAATGATTGCAGTCGGGGAAAGAAGTGGCGAACTTGAGCAGATGTTACGCCGGGTCGCCGACACCAGCGACCAACAGATCGAGATGTCGATCAATCGCCTGCTGGCCCTGTTAGAGCCCATCATGATTCTGTTTATGGGCGGCGCAGTCGGCTTTATTGTGCTGGCAATCCTGCTGCCAATATTTCAAGCCAGTCAGAGTCTGGGATAATGTGAGGCGTGACAATTAAAAACATTGAAGGAGCAAGGATGTTAAAACTAAAAACGGTAGCGATCAACAATCAACGCGGCTTCACCCTGATTGAACTCATGGTGGCCATGGTTCTCACCACCATAATCGGTGCTATTCTGACCACCAGCTTTATCAGTCAGCAAAGGATCTACACAACCCAGGGTCAGGTCGTCGAGATGCAGCAGAACATTAGAGCTGCCATGGCTGTTCTTGCCCGCGAAATAATGCTTGCCGGTTACGACCCCGAAAACACCGGAGCGTTTGGAATAGTCAATATCAGTCAAAACAAACTGACTTTCACCATCGACAAAAACGGCAACGGAGTGCTCGATGCCGATGAAACCATCACCTATGACCTTTTCGATGCACCGGTAAATCCGGTAAACGAGCAGGACGGCATCCTTGACCTTGGACGGGACGATGGAGGCGGCTTTGACCTGGTAGCCGAGTCCATTAACTCCATGGCCTTTGCCTATGCATTCGACGATGATGGTGACGGTGTTCTGGACACATTGAACGGTCAGACTGTATGGGCCATAGATTCCGACGGGGATGGCTCCCTGGATACAACCCTGGATACATCCAGCCCCGCAAATCCAGCGACCCCTGACGGACTGATCACACTGGATGACGTGGAAGGAGGTGTCAGTCTTGGCTACACCGTTCCCATTACATCCATCCGGGCTGTTAAAATATGGATTCTGGCACGAACAAAAATGACAAACATAAAAGTGGGCAGTGGTGAAACATATGTGGTTGGAGACAGACATATCAGCCCTGCCGAAAACAGCAGGCACAGACTCCTTGCCACAACCATACTCTGCCGCAACACCTGATATCATGAAAACAGAAAATCCAACTATTAGTGGAAACAATGGCTTCAGCCTTATCGAAGTCCTGATCGCCATGGTTATCTTAACCATAAGTATCTTTGGCCTCTACAGCCTCCAGATCACCAACCTCCAGAGGAACAACAAGGGAAATGCCATCACCAGTACTTCCACCTGGGGCACCGACCAGGTGGAGTATCTTCTGGCGCTGGATTACGGCCACCCCGACCTTGACAACGGCAGCCATGGCCCCTTTGACCGCGACCGCTATAATATCAGCTGGGAGGTATCAGAAAACTCTCCCCTTGATGGCAACAAGAGTATCACCATCTCTGTCACATCCAATATTCACGGCGGCAACCATAATTATCACGTGTCATGTATCAAGGGTCAAAACATATGAGAAAAAAACAGTTGATTCCGATCAGTGAAAAAATCCAGCATAGCATCCATCGTTCGGAAGAAGGTTATGCACTCATTGTGTCTTTGATGTTTATGGTTCTCCTCACAATCCTTGGCCTTGGAGCAACCACCACAACCATCCATGAACTGCAGATAAGCAGCAACGACAGTGCCCGCAAGAGTGCTTTTTATGCAGCAGAGGCCGGCCGGT
>JAKIUS010000095.1 GCA_021647445.1 Geopsychrobacter sp.
TCTGGAATACTGAGCAAAAGCTTGTTTATTACCGAATCAGCAGGAGAAAGTTCACGCGCCTTCAACAACAATTCTTTCGCTTTTAACGTTAAATCCTGAAGCAAATATAAACGGGAACAACCGACAAGAGCAGCTAGGTTGTCCCCATCAAGTTGAAGAGCTTTTTTAAATGATTTCTCGGAGCCGAGGAGGTCATCTTGCTGACATTGGATGCGTGCAAGAACGACATGGCCAGGGCCATATTCAGGAAGAAACTTCAGGCCCTTAACGGCTACGGAAAAAGCATCCTCAAGCATTCCCATCCTACGATAAGATTCACTTAACGACACAAAAATAGTCGAACGGGGATCAGAGGAGAGTATTTCCGTATAAGCGGCAATCTTGCCAAGCAGAGAATTCTGTTGACTCTCAACCATGTATCAAGCCTCCAGTTCAGAAAGTGCAGCGCTAAGAACCATCTCTATATCATCAACAGGGTAAAGACCGGCGTCCCCAATGTTCCGATTAAGGACCATGGTTAAATTCCCGGCCCGAACTTTCTTATCACGCAACATTGCAGAGACATACTGCCTCAACGGAAACTGAGGTGCAGTCACAGGCAACTTAAAACTTTTCAAAAGCGCTAAAATTCGGCGACTCGCGCACTCGTCTGATAGACGCATATTCTGCGCTATACGACTGGCAACCACCATACCACAGGCAACGGCCTCACCATGACGCCACTCACCATAACCACATAGACTTTCGATCGCATGGCCAAAGGTGTGCCCATAATTCAAAAGGGCACGGACAGAGCCCTCAAGCTCGTCAATTTCTACAATATCCGCTTTAATTTGGCAAGACCTCTTTACCGCCGACAGCAGGGGCCCTGACTCTAAATTGAGCAGATTATCAACATTTTCTTCCAACCAAGAAAAAAACTTTTCATCCTTGATGATGCCGTACTTTATTATTTCAGCGATACCGGCACGAATTTCTCTTTCATTCAACGTCTTCAAGGTGGCGATGTCGATCAGCACCAATCGTGGTTGATAAAAGGCGCCGATGAGATTTTTACCCAACCGATGATTGACTGCAGTCTTACCTCCGACAGAGCTATCAACTTGAGAAAGGATTGTTGTCGGGACCTGGACAAACGGAATGCCGCGTAAAAAGGTGGCCGCAGCATAACCAGCCATATCACCAACCACGCCACCACCAAGGGCAACCAGCCCAGAACCGCGGTCAAAGCGACCCTCAATCAAGCGGTCATAAATCAATTCAAGGGTGGCAAGATTTTTATACTCTTCACCATCGTCCACGGAGATGAGGGTACATTCGAAACCAGAAGCCGCCAAGGATTCAAGGACTATCGGCCAATAAAGAGCCTCAACCGTCTTATTCGTCACAACGGCTATTTTCTGAGGAAATGAAATATTGATTAACTGCTCGCCCAATGTTGTGAGGATATTTTCCCCGAACAGAATCGGATAACTTCTATCCCCTAATCCAACCTCAATAGAATCTAGTCCAACAAACATAGTGCAATCCGCCCAAGCTGATGACTTGAAAAATGAAAAAGGGCAGGAAAACCCGCCCTTTTTCACAACTATTTAATTTTAAATTAATTATTATGCAAGATTCTGGGCGTGATAAAAATCATCAACTCAGCCTTGGTATTGGTCACCTTGGTCGATTTGAACAGTCGGCCAAATATTGGGATATCCATCAAGAACGGCACCCCAGTCTCATTTTCTGTTTTATTGTTAATAAAGATACCGCCAATAACCGTGGTTTCACCATCCTGGACCAGAACCTTTGTTTTGGCTTTTTTAGTGTCGATACTCGGTGCAGAAGCACCAGCGGTTATCGAAGGAGAATCGTTGGTGGCCAGGATCTCGAGAATAACGCTATCATCTGGATTAATAACCGGCTTAACTGTCAATTTCAGTTCCGCAGCAATAAATTCTGTTTTAGGCCCATCTGCACCGGAGGTTTGATAGGGGATCGTCGTTCCCTGAGAGATCGTAGCCTCTTCACCGTTTAAGGTCGTGATCCGCGGCGTCGAAACAATTTTCGCGTTTCCATTCGATTCGAGTGCAGAAATACGTAAATCAAGAACCGTCTGATCAATCCCGATACGACCAAAAGTAAAACCTGTACCAAGGCCAGCTTCAGTAGCAGCACTCCCAGCCCCGACAGGCAAACCAATACTGAAGTCTCCACCAATGCCAAGCTTTCCTGCACCGAGTTTATTGCCTGGGTTGTTAAAATCCAGACCCCAATTAACACCGAGATCACGGCTGTAGTTTGAATTTACTTCAACGATACGTGCCTCAATCATAACCTGACGTTCTGGAGTGTCGAGAATCTTGACCAATTCACGTACTTTATCAAGACGTGCGACCACATCATTGACGATCAAAAGCTTGTTTCGAGCGTCTTCGGTGATTGTCCCCCGGCCACTCAAGAGATCTCTTGCCGGTGCTGATACCGCTTTTAAATTTGCATAACTAACGGTCATAACTTCAGTCACAGTCGGCTCAAGCCTCTCCTGAGAGCGCACGGCTGTCAACTCAGCTTCTTTCATACTCCTAATAGTGCTTTTCGGCAGAACACGTACAACATTGCCCTCTTGAATCATCCCAAGGTTCGTTATGTCGAGGATAAGATTTAAGGCTTGATCCCAAGGAACATCTGTTAAGCGCAGAGTCACGTCGCCCTTAATCTGATCCGAGGCAATGATGTTCAAGTCACTGACTTCAGCGATCAACTGCAAAACATTTCTTACGCTAATATTGTCAAAAATCAACGATATTTTTTCACCCTTGAATTGTTCATTCTTTACCAGGGTCTGCGCAGATTGAGAAGCCTCTGGCTTGACGACTTTAGCAGCCAATGCGCTCTCTACAGAGGTTTTCGCCTCCAAAGCAACGGGTTCAGAGTTATCCTCAGGATGCGTTACAACCGTCACGGCCGAAGCATCAGCTTGAGATTTTGTCACCGCCGGCGTAGTCTCGGTCTCAGCATGAGACACAGAAACTGGAGCAGAAACAGGAACAGGAACAATTTCACCATCGACAGGTTCAGCCTCGGCGAAATGGCCATCAACAACCCTGAAACCAACCCCCTTAGCATCAGTAATCAATTCATAATCTACATCGCCTTTAAGTTGGACGACAAAACGGATATCTGAACTATCGCCCTTATCAATGAGGTACGGAGTCACCGACTGCACCGCCGTGGGAAAAGCGAGTGCGGTATAAACGCGGCGCAGAGATCTGGAAATGGTTGTATTTTTAATACCAAACTTAACAATACGGCCATTTTTTACGGCGGGATCAATCTCGAATTTGCCGTTGATATCAATCCGATAGAGAGATACGCCCTCTTTGGCAGTAAACGCTATAGAGGAAACCTCTGCGGGGGATGACGGGTCAACAGCTTTAACAACAAGAGTTGAACTCTTTTTCGCAACAGGCGCCCAAGCCACTTGAACCCTGTCCCCTGATTGGTTGACCGTGAATTGAGGTAGTTCTTGTTCAGAAGAATCAAAGACAAAACGCAACTTCTCGGCATAAGGGCCAACCCGAAGTTTCGAAAACCCCTTAGACAGATCAAATGCTCTTTCATTTTGCGCCAAAACTACACCATAAAGATCGACGACTAAGCGCTTGGGATTATCAAGAGTGAAATAACGCAATCGCTTGATACCAGCGGAAGCGAAAATCTCGACCCGGTTCTCTTCTTTGGTAATTGAAGCAAAACTTTTAACCGTAGCCTTAGTTGCGGCAGCCTTAGTTGCGGCAGCCTTAGTTGCGGCAGCCTTAGTTGCGGCAGCCTTAGTTGCGGCAGCCTTAGTTGCGGCAGCCTTAGTTGCGGCAGCCTTAGTTGCAGCAGCCTTAGTTGCGGCAGCCTTAGTTGCAGCAGCCTTAGTTGCGGCAGCCTTAGTTGCGGCAGCCTTAGTTGCGGCGGCCTTAGTTGCGGCAGTCTTATCAACCAGCCTTGCAGCAAAGGACAACTGCATATCATTATCAGTGAAACCAACTTTGTAATCGGAAGAAGAATCCAACAAAACCTCAACACGGACCAGAGATCCGAGCGACAAATCAAAAGTCGACAACCTGATCTCCTGAATCCCACCAGACCCGACTTTAATCGTAGTAGGAAGCTTACCCAGAGTCATGCGAGGGAAATCAACGACAACTCTCACCGGGTCAATAGAATCGTAAACGGTATAACGATACCCTACCGGTTGGGCTGAGACTATATGCACAACTGCTTGTCCATCAACCATTTTGGCAGTGACTTCTTTTAGACTGTTTGATGTACTCCCTGCAAACGCACCGGGAACAGCAAAAAACAGCAACAGCAAAGTCCAGATCAACCTACGTAACAATTTCATAATCGGTAGTCCCCTAACGCCAAAAAGCCTGCAACACGTTTAAAAAGTTTTTTTGTCAGAAATGGTCATCGACTGGATCCCCTTGACCAACTTGCCAGCCAAGTCGATAGTTGACTCTTCAACTAGAATAGTGGATTTGGTAATATCCTTTATTACGCCATTATTTTTACCTATCTTCAGCCCAGGTCGCAAAATATAATTTTTACCATCCGGAGCGCTAACCATAGCCCTTGGGGCCCCTTTACCAATCAATATAGCCTGAACTCGAAACTGGCCAAGGTCAAATTTTTGTAAAGGTGTTTTAGGAACCTTAACTTCCCTGGCTTCCACCTCTTTTTTAAGTAGTGATTCAAAAGGATCTCGCTGCCCAACGGTGCTGTAAACGAAGAGGTCCTTAACCTCCTTGACCTCAGTTTTTGCCTGAGAAGTTACTGATTTTGCGGGCCCGACCTTCGTTGCTGATGGCCGCTGCTCAACATTTGAAGGCGTATCCGAACACCCGGCGACAAACAAAAGAAGACCAACAACAAAACATTTAACAAATAACGTCATCATGCCTTCTTTCCTCATTTTCTGCCTGCTGATTTCTGATTCGAAGATCCTTGCGAATCGACAAAACGAAAAGTGGTCGTCCGGCAGTCAACACTCAAAGTTGTCCGTCCAGCCTTTACTGAAGGCTGCCCCATTCTCAGTTGATCAATATTGACAATTCGTGGCAGTCGCCCGACAGCATCGAAAAACATCGCAATATCATGGTAGGGACCGCGCAACTTTAAATTTACCGGGACCTCAGCATAAAACCCTTTAATGACCTCCCCTGCCGGTTTAAACTGCAAGACATCAAGCCCTTGATTTCGTGCCAGATCGCTGATATTACGAAGTAATTTAGAAATCTCCTTCTTGTCCGGCAGTTCAGAAAGTGCATCATTAAGTTGGGCCTGAAGACGTTCATACTCAGCCCTGAATTTAGGAAGATTGGCCGCAATACGCTGCTTTTCAGCGAGACGGGTATGTACCGAACCCAATCGAGATTCAAGGTTGGCTACCTGCTCTAACTGACCTTGATAAACCAGAATATAAAATCCAACAACGACAATTGCCATTATCGCAATAAGGACGAGAGTCCGCTGATAAGCAGGTCGTCTTAAAAAACCTTCAACACGTGGGTCCATATTAATACCCTACCCCTTGCGGTTTATTTAACCGGTTTAATCGCCATGCAATTCAAGGTAAATTTTTGCAATTTGACACCATTCCTCACAAGCTGAGAAAGACCATTTAACTCAACTTGCCCATAATAGGGAGAAGCTCCAAGGCGCTCCATAAAGCTGGCAACAACATTTTCATCAGCAGCAATACCGTCAATCTTTACCACGCCGCCAGAAGCAGAATAAGCTGTCAACCAGAGTTTATCAGGCAGGGCATGGTTCAATTCATCCAAAAGATGCACAGGACCCGACCTACCGTCCTTAAGCACCTTCAGAATCTCAAGTTTCTTGGTTAAGTCTGTTTGCAATTGTTTATATCGAGAGACCTCACCAATCTTCTTTTTCAGTTGCCTGATCTGAGCCTCAACTGATGAAACCTCCTGCTCTTTATCTTTAATCCGCACTGTCATCTGAAAGTATGCAGCACCACAAGCCACAGAAACTGCCAGCAAGCTAAGAACCAGAATCGACATCTGGACCCTGAGACGTTCTTTCTTCTGGGCAGCCCGAACAGGGAGTAAATTTATACGGATCATTTGTCACCCACCCTTCTCATTGCCAGGCCTGTAGCCACTGACAACATGGGGCCAATCGCCTCCAGATACTCCATATCGAATTCTTTTTCGTTAATGGTAATATTTCGGAACGGGTCTATCACTTCTGTTTGAATACCAAGATTTTTTTCAAGGGCTTCGCACACCTGACGAGATTTCGAAACGCCTCCGGTTAAATAAATTTTTATTATTTTATCATCACCGGAAGTCGCGGAGAAGAAATCCAGAGAACGCTGTACCTCCTGTACAACATTTTCGACCGCATCGGCCATAACTTCATCGATGGTCTCGGGGTCAACGTCATCGATATTCCGAGCCCCCAATTTAGCAACCTCAGCTTGCTCATCACTAAAACCTAAACGTTTCTGCAACTCTTCGCGAATGAGATTACCGCCTGCCTGAATATCTAGCGTAAAGAGAGAAACATCCCCCTTCAAGACATTAACGCTAATAGCGCTGGCTCCCA
>JAKIUS010000096.1 GCA_021647445.1 Geopsychrobacter sp.
CCTTTAGTGCTCTTATTTGTTAATTCACAGCACAGTTTGCGTCTGGTTGAGACCTTGTTGTGTCAGCGGACAACCGAGGCTTTAGATACTCAGGCTGCGCGAGCCCTTGAATTGCGTGCCGAAATGGTGGCCCGTGACGTTTCCGATTTTCTTTTCCAGGTTGAAGGTGACCTGAACGATCTCACCCTGATCGCTCCGAGTCAGCAATCCTATCTCGATTTTGTCTGGGGACATGCGCGCGAAGTCTGGTATCGCCGTGGCACCAATGATAAGCCGGTTGAAGTCAAAGAACGGATTCTTCTCTATCAGGAGGTTGCCTATATCGACGCCACAGGTCAGGAGTTGGTTCGGGTGGTGGCGGGGCGCCCCTCACTCGATCTGCGTAATGTCGCTGCTCCGGCCAACACAACCTATAAATCTGAAGATTATTTCCAGAAAGCTAGTAGGTTAGCTGCTGGCGAAGTCAGCGTTTCACATTTAAGTGGTTGGTACGTCAGTCGTGATGAACAGTTACAAGGAGCTGAAACCCCACAGGCTGCGGTGCAGGGGACTCCTTATCGCGGGGTGATCCGTTTCGCCATGCCGGTTTATACCAAGGGGGTTTTGCAGGGCATTGTTGTCGTCTCGCTTGACCACCGCCACCTGATGGAATTCACTCAGCATATCGCTCCCACCGAAGAGCGTCATACAGTTTTCCCTTCGTATGCCAGTGGTAATTATGCCTTTATGTTCGATGATGAGGGTTGGATGATTACCCATCCAAAGTACTGGGATATTCGCGGCTATGACAAGAATGGGTTGCTGGTGCCAGCCTATACCGCAGAGACGGATGTTGAGACGCAGCGGGCCGGCCGCATTCCGTTCAACCTGTTTCAGGCTGGTTTTATCCATAAGAATTACCCCATCGTTGCCGCAGCCGTGCGGCGGGGAGAGCAAGGGGTTGTCGATATAACCAACGTCGGCGGTTCTCGTAAGATCATGGCCTATGCACCGGTTTTTTATGCCAAGGGTGATTTTCAGCGCTATAAAATTTTTTGTGGGGTCACCATTTGAGCCGAGGTCGAAAATTTTCACCAACCGGCTTTAACGACCGCCAGTCTTATCCGTAAGGAGATTACCAATTATCTGAGCGAATCCTGGTTTGTGATCTCCATGACCGTCATGTTTGTGATCCTCGCCGCTTATCGACTCTCGGATGGTATTGTCGGCCCCTTGCTCTCTCTGACCGAAGGGACTCGGCAGATGGCCCGAGGTAATCTGGAGATACGGGTCAAGGTCAAATCTCATGACGAGGTCGGGGTCTTGGCGGAATCGTTTAATCGCATGGCCAATGATCTCAGCTTGCGTCAGCTGCGCTTATTGAAAACCCTGCAGGCTCTCAGACGCTCACGTCAGGAGATCATCCGCGAACGCAATTTTAAGCATACGGTTGTTGAAAATATTGAAACCGGGATTATGACCTTCAATGGCGAATGTCAGGTGACGACCCTCAATGGACCCGCCAGTCAGATTCTCGGCATCAAGCAACCTCAAGATCCTCAACCCTGGCAGGAGATGTTGATTGGTTGGCCTGAATTTCATCCCGGCCTCTCCGCAGCTTTTTCGATTTCTGACCAGAAGAATTGGGGCGATTATATTACCCTTGAGCGTGATAGCCGGCAACTCACCTATCGACTTTCACTTTTTCCGCTGAGTTTTCGACGTCAGGCTGGCTGGTTGTTGACCGTAGAAGATTTGACCGAGCGAGTCAATATGCGTGACCAGATGTCGCGTATGGATCGTCTCGCATCTTTGGGGCGTATGTCGGCGGGGATCGCCCATGAAATACGCAACCCCCTGACCGGGGTCAGCCTGTTGCTGGATGAACTGCATGACCGTCTGCTCGGCCAAGAGCAGGATCAGTTGCTGATCCGCAAAGCCCTCGGTGAAATCGAACGACTCGAAGGTCTGGTTGGTGAACTGCTACATTTCTCGGCGGTTTCAACGCCGCAGCTTGTTTTGGGTGAGTTGACTACAGTTATTGACGATTCTCTCTTTCTGGTCCGTAAACAGTGTGAACGGCAGTCGATTGAAATCGACTGCCATTTTGAGGCCAACCTTCCCGCGTTGCTCCTCGATGCCGATCGTTTGAAACAGGTGTTTTTGAATCTCTTTAGCAATGCGATCGATGCCATGCCAGCAGGTGGAGCCTTGAAGGTGCAGACCAGTCGTGTGGGCAAGGGGGTACAGGTGGCAATTAGTGACAATGGTTGTGGTATCGAAGCCGAAAAGCTTGGTCTCATATTTGAGCCCTTTTATACCAGCAAGGGGCGCGAGGGGACCGGTTTGGGTCTCTCAATCAGCCATAATATCGTCTCTGAGCATGGGGGGACCATCAGAGCTGAAAGTACCCCAGCTCAGGGGACGCGTATCTTTTTGACTCTGCCCTTTGAAGGTTCGGACACGCCTGGCTAAAAACAGCCAGAAAGATTGTGCGTTACGCCGAGAAAATTCTCTTTAGCGGAGAATGAGCCTTCCATGATGGCTAAAAACAACCATTTTCCTTGCTTTCCGTATACGCTCACCGTTATATTTCAATTCCGATCCTTTAATTTGTTGCATTATTGGCCTGTGTTTTTCACACCGGAACCCAGCAGGTCGGTCACCCTTTAATCCCCTATCTGCCCCACCGGGCAGGGGAGTGTTGATCATGGAAAAAATTCTGATTGTTGATGATGAAGCCTTTATCCGTGAAAATCTTGAACGGATCCTTGCCGCCGATGGTTATCGGTCTCAGTCGACGGAATCGCCGGATGAAGCGATCAGAATTGTTTCCGAAGAGGAGATCAGTCTGGTTCTGCTCGATCTGAATCTGGGCAACAAGAGCGGCCTCGATGTGCTGCGTGCGATTAAAGAAGTCGATCCCGATGTCCTGGTTATTATTATTACCGGCTACGGCACTGTTGAAAGTGCTGTAAAAGCCTTGAAAATTGGGGCCTATGATTACATCAAGAAGCCGTTTAAGGCCGATGCGATCCACCTGATCGTTAAGCTCGCCCTTGAAACTCAATCCTTGCGTCGCAAGGTAAAGCGTCTCTCGCGTGAAGATGATGATATGAATATGATCGGCAACAGCCCGGCGTTGCTGCAGATTTTCCGTCAGATTCGCGAAGTTGCCAAGCATGAAACCGCGACGGTGCTGATTACCGGCGAGAGCGGCACCGGCAAGGAGTTGGTCGCCCAGGCCATTCATAATCTCTCGCCGCGTGTCGATAAGCCTTTTATCGAAATTAACTGTGGGTCATTACCCTTTAATCTGCTCGAAAGTGAACTGTTCGGCCATGAACGCGGTGCTTTCACCGATGCCAAAACACGTAAACTCGGGTTGTTTGAGGAATCGGACAATGGTTCGATTTTTCTCGATGAAATTGGTGAGATGGCCATGGGGCTACAGGTTAAACTCCTTCGGGTCCTTGAAGATCGCAAGATCAGACGCCTTGGCGGCAATCGTAATATAGATATCAACGTCAGAATCATCGCCGCAACCAATGCCGAACTTAAGGATGCGATTCTTGCCAAGGAGTTTCGTGAAGACCTCTATTATCGCCTGAATGTCTTTCCGATTCATATTCCGCCCTTACGCGATCGGCGGGAAGATATCCCCTGTCTGCTGGAAAATTTTCTTCAGCGTTTCAGTCGTGAATTCAATAAGGCGATGCGTTCATTTTCACGGGATGCCCTTGATTTGATGCTCCGCTACCACTGGCCGGGCAATGTTCGCGAGTTGCGTAATGTGGTGGAACGTATCTGTATCATGCACAATGTTGATGAGATCAAGACCGCCCATTTGCCGCGTGAAATATGGGGGGAGGCACCGCAGAGTGAGGTGCCTTTTAACTATGAAATTCCGCCAGAAGGGATTGTCCTCGACGATGTGGTAGGCCAGGTCGAGAAGGATCTGATCTCAAAGGCCTTTTCTATTACTGGCGGCAATGTTGCCAAGACTGCACGTATTCTTAACGTCCCTCGCGGGACCCTGCGTTATAAGCTTGAGAAATATGCGTTGGGGAATGGCTTGATCGGCTGAAAAACGCCACTTTCTTATTTTCAACATTCAGAGGCAGGCCCATACTCCCGCCCTAATTGGCTAAGATTAGCCATTTAGTGCGGGCTTTTCTTTGTCTTATTCAGGTGAAGACACTATCGATAGCTGATGATTAGTGCTAAATAGGTTTTCTTATGCAAAACGGTCTATTTGCGCGTTCGTTTTGGTGGCCGGCGGCGTTTTGCAGGTTTTTTGTCTTTTTCTTCTGGCTGCTCTGCGACTAGCGGTTTGTCCCGGGCCGAACTGACATGGATACAACGGTTGAGCAGGCGGGTTCCATCGAGCATATTGACCGCCTCTTTGGCTTGCGCGTCCGTTGACATGCGTATAAAAGCCCGCCCATTAAAGTTGCCGGAGCGCTCATCATTCATCATGTTGATCGCGCGGACAGTTCCGCAGACTGAAAAGAGTTTGTGTAGATCTTCTTCAACGACGTCAAAGGAGATATCGGCGACATAGATATCCCTGATTTTGGATTTATTTCTCATAGATTGTGCCTTTCTGGCCTAGTGACCGGGTAGCTGTAAAAAATGGCCAACTTTTGACATAAGCCCATTCGTTGTTATCCTACCAGATTCTTCTCAATTAATTGGAGGGTCAGTGATGAAAAGAATTTGAGATGCTGAAAAGTTGGCCACTTTTTGGTGTTTGAACTTTGATGAGCTCCAGCTTCTTAAAACCAAGCCCCCAAGAACCTATCTGGGGTTTGGTATCCAGCTCAAGCATTATCAGCAGAGCGGTAAATTCCTTCATTCTCTGGCTGAAATCACCAAAGCTCCTCTTGAATTTTTGGCTGAGCAGCTTGAAATTCCGGATTAGGAAATAGAATTCTATGAATTCGATGGCCGCTCAGGGCGTCGCCACCGCAAAGAAATATTGGACTTTCTCGGGATACAATCTGTCACAGCCAAAGATAAGCAAGTCTTTGTTGATTGGCTCAGAGTAGAAATCTATCCCCATGGCACATCAGTGTCAGAGGCCGAAGGTCTTGCAATTAACTGGTTCCTCCAACAAAAAGCAGAATGTCCTGCAAAGACAGAGCTAGATCGCCTGGTTCGCTCCGCGTTCAATCTATTTGAGCAATGTCTTCATGAAACCGTTGCACTATCACTCTCACCACAAGCCAAAGTACTGATAGATTCTTCCCTAAATGGCGCTGAGAATGCTATCGAGTTCAGCAGTCTGAAAGCCGATCCCGGTCGAGTCGGTCTGGATAGTGTTTTGACTGAAGCTGAAAAGCTTCAATTTATCCGGTCAATCAATCTTTCTCTCGATGTATTTCAGTCCGTCAGCACAAAAGCCTTGAAACATTACTATCAACGCATTTGCAGTGAAAGCACTTGGGACGTCAAACAGCATCCACCGGAAGTCAAATACAGCCTGTTTGCCATCTTTCTCTTTTTTCGTCAACGAGAAATAATAGATGGCCTGATTGAGCTGTTTATCCAGATTGTTCACCGCCTCTCAGTGCGAGCCGAACGGAAACTGGTCAAGGAATTGTTGAGAGATTTTTAAAAAGTTCACGGCAAAACCACCCTGCTTTTCAGAATTGCCGAAGCCGCGCTTCTGAACCCAGAGGGTCGCGTTAAAGATGTAGTCTATCCAATTGCCGGGGAAAATATTCTTCAGAATCTGCTCAATGAATTTAAATCCTCAGGGCCTGGCTATCACCAGCAGGTTCATAAAATCATTCGAGCATCCTACAGTAACCATTACCGTCGCATGGTTCCGAAAATACTCGATACGCTGGAGTTTCGTTCCGGCAATACTCAGCATCGGCCAGTTGTTAGTTCCCACAATAACCTGAACCTGAGGAGCTCATTTTTTTCAGATTAGATTGACAAGAGTCTTCATGTTGCCGGATTATTTGGATCCCCGCTGTGGGGATCATTGACAAAAAAACGGGCGGAGAGTTTTACTGTTCGGCGACAATTAACCTGTCCGGTCTCGCGTCAATTATGATGGCCGGTTGAGTGCTTCTCCAGATAAGCTCCTTCTTTCAACTGAAAGGAGGTCAACTTGCCTGGTAAACACATCACTCAAAGACAGGAAGTGCTCTATATGCAATCTCGACAATCCGGTTTAACGCAAGAAACAAGCGCAGCCAAAGCGGGGGTTAGTGTCCGCTCTGGTCGGCGAATTGGAAATGGTGAGACAAGGACTAAAGAGCCACGACATTGGCTGACCCGTAACGATCCGTTTGCCTTGATTTGGGACTCGGAACTGGTTCCGTTGCTGGAAAAAGAACCCAAACTCACAGGGCTGACCCTCTGGGAGTTTTTGGATGAAAACCATCCGGGCGACTATCCCTACAAGTTGCTACGCACATTGCAGCGCCGGGTCAAGCACTGGCGGGCTACGCAAGGCCCTGACAACCCAGTCATGTTTCGACAGACGATACCGCCGGGACAGCAAGGTCTCTCCGATTTCACCCATCCCCGATCTGCCGTAACGATCGCCGGTCAGCCATTTACGCATCTGATCTATCAATATCGCCTGGCTTACAGTGGTTGGCGTTGCGC
>JAKIUS010000097.1 GCA_021647445.1 Geopsychrobacter sp.
ACAAAATGGCAAAGAGACCAGCGGAGGCCACTTTGATGTTAGCCATTAGTGGATGATAACAAAAAAGAGCGAGGTCGGTACGACCTATTTAGAATTTTTAAGTAGTTTTTTGTCTCAGACCTTCTGGGCTTGCTTCTTTTTTTTCTTAACCGGGAAGGGGTGAGCCTGACGACTGATGATGAAGTCAGCAATAATCTTGCCCCATAGGGTCATCCCTGCCACTGCGCTCCAGGTGTCATAGGGGAGCAGTGCCGCGATAATGCCAATGATCGTACCTAAGGCGATAGCGCCTGGAATCAGGTTGGATAGTCCTGTGAAGATGGCCCATTTTTCTGGGTTTGGCGGAGATTCCCCCCGTTTAAGAGCTACTTCAGTGTAGTTTTTCTTCTTGAGTATTCGCCAGGCGCGCCGCAACCAGATGAAGGCCATGGGGAAAAGAGCCAGAAAAAGGAGCCAGTTCGTGGCGGTACTAACGTCGAAAATCATAAAATTCTCCTGTTGCTGCTTTTAAAAGCATGTTGCCGCACTGATAAAAAATAGTTTGTTGTTTGTACCCGATTTATTGGCAAGCGGGCAAGTCGTGATTTGAAAAAAACCCCCACCAGCAAAACTGGTGGGGGTTAATGGGCAGTATTCGCCCGATCTGAATGTCTGCTTAGTGCTTAGTGTGCACCATCAACAGCACTTGATCCTTTGGGGATCCGCACATCTTCAACCATTTTGGCGATGTGGGCAGGAACAGGCTCAGTCACGTTCTTGACTGCGAAGGCAACCGCAAAGTTGACAATCGCACCGATCGCACCGAAGGCGTTCGGCTCAATGCCGAAGAAGAAGTTTGGACCGCCGATCGCGTCAACAAAGGCTGTCCCCTTGAGGAAGAAGATCCCTTTGTGAGCAAAGACGTAGAACATGGTGACGCCGATACCTGCGAGCATACCCGCAATGGCACCCTGCTTGTTCATAGTCTTGCTAAAGATACCCATCATCAGCGCCGGGAATATTGAACTTGCGGCCAGACCGAAGGCGATAGCCACGGTCCCCGCAGCGAAGCCCGGCGGGTTGAGACCCAGATAGCCTGCAACCACGATGGCACCGGCCATGGACAGCTTGCCCGCGTTGAGTTCCTGTGTTTCCGTCAGGTTGGGCATGAACTTCTCTTTAAGCAAATCGTGGGAGATTGCTGAAGAGATAGCGAGCAACAGACCGGCAGCTGTTGAGAGTGCAGCAGCCAGGCCACCTGCGGCAACCAGTGCAATGACCCAGTTGGGCAGCAAGGCGATTTCGGGGTTGGCGAGAACCATGATATCGCGGTTGACGCTCAGCTCGTTACCTTTCCAGCCGGCGGCAGCAAACTTGGGATCTTTGGACTTGCCGTTGTAGTACTGGATGCGGCCGTCGCCGTTCTTGTCTTCAAACTTCAGCAGGCCGGTGACTTCCCAGCGCTTCATCCAGTCGGGACGCTCAGAGTACTTAATCTGCGCATCGGGAGCGAGAATGTCGCCATTGGACATAACGGTCGGATGAATGGTGGTGATCAGGTTCATCTTGGCCATGGCGGCAACCGCAGGAGCCGTGGTGTAGAGAATGGCGATGAAGACCAGCGCCCAACCAGCGGAGGAACGGGCATCCTTAACTGTGGGAACAGTGAAGAAACGCATGATAACGTGTGGCAGACCTGCGGTACCGATCATCAGTGATACGGTATAGACGAAGGTGTTGAGCATGCTCAAACGATAGCTGGTAGTGTACTGGGCAAAGCCGAGATCCTGAGAGATCAGGTCAAGTTTGTCCAATAGGCTGACGCTGGTACCGATCATGTCAGAACCAAGGCCAAGCTGCGGAATCGGGTTGCCGGTTAAGTGCAGGGAGATAAAGACTGCAGGTACGGTGTAGGCAAGGATCAACACGCAGTACTGAGCGCACTGGGTGTAGGTGATCCCTTTCATGCCGCCGAAAACGGCGTAGCAGAAGACGATGGCCATACCGAGGTAGATACCGGTTGAGTTCGAAACCCCGAGGAAACGGGAGAACGCAACCCCAACACCGGTCATCTGACCGATGATGTAGGTCAGCGAAGCGGCGAGTAGGCAGAAGACGCCGACCGTGCTGGCCCCTTTTGAATAATAACGGGTCCCGAAAAACTGCGGGACAGTAAATTTACCGAACTTTCGCAGATAGGGGGCGAGCAGCATGGCCAGAAGGACATAACCACCGGTCCAGCCCATCAGGAAGAGTGCGCCACCGTAGCCCATGGCGGCAATCAAGCCAGCCATGGAGATAAAAGATGCAGCCGACATCCAGTCAGCGCCGGTTGCCATACCGTTCAAAACCGGGTGTACATTGCCGCCCGCAGCGTAAAATTCTTTGGTGCTGCCAGCGCGGGCCCAGATAGCGATGCCGATATAGAGAGCAAAGCTCAACCCAACGAATAAATAAGTAATTGCCTGAAGACTCATTGTTTGTTTTCCTCCCTTAATCTTCGTGAACGTCGAATTTTTTGTCGATGTTACCCATCAGCTTCGCGTAGACGAAGATGAGGATCACGAAAATGTACATTGAACCCTGTTGCGCAAACCAGAAACCCAACGGATAACCACCAAGGTGGATGCTGTTGAGCGCTGGTGCCAACAAAATGCCGAAGCCATAAGATACAACGAACCAGACAATCAGGACATTCCTGATTAGGCCCAGAGTTGCTTTCCAATACCCTTCTGAATCATGTGATGACATAAAGCCTCCTCTCTCTCTTTCTCAATGAAATTGTTAAACACAAACCCTTTTTGTAGCAAAAAATTGGTCCGAACTGCTTTGTGTTCGGGCCAGGTGGTCAGTCTGATGATTCGGCTGCCTCCTTTCACCAGTTGAAAGTTTAAATGCTGAAACTTTAATAAGGGTCCTTATTCAGGAAATGTCCGACATAGCCAAGCTTTGATGAGATAACAATCCCGGCTTCAATAAGCTGAGGGAGTAAAGTTTTCTCAATCTTCTCCTGGGTCAGTCTGAATTCAGGGCCAATTAAGCAGAGACTGCCCGGGACATTGCCCTGAGCATCAATTAATGGTGTTGCCAAGGAGGCGATTCCCTCCCCCATGATCCCTCGATCTGCACAGCCACCAGCGTCACGAATTTCAGAGAGTTGCGTATTGATGACCGCCAGTTCTTCGAGTGTGCAGTTGTTGCGATGGGTTTCACTGTTGGCCAGGATTACCTGTCCCGCTGAAGATGCTGTTATAGGGTAGCGATTACCGACCAGTGGAATAATTTTCACCTGTTGCAAGGTATCGACCATGTCGAGCATGAGAACGTCGTCGCCACGTGGTACCGCGAGATAGAGAGCTTCGTTGCACTCTCGGGCCAAACGCTCAATGACCGGCTTGGCTTTGCGTAAGAGGCCCATGCGTGAAAGAAACTTTTGCCCCATTTCGTAGGCTGAAATTCCAAGTTTGTATTTTCCAGAACTTTGCTCTTTTTCGACATAACCGCGATTTTCAAAGGTTGCAAGCAGGCGGAAGATGCTGGTCTTGTTCATGCCGAGACGTTGACTGAGTTGAGAGATGCGAACCTCTTCTCCTTCTTCACACAGGGCCTCCAGAACGTCAAGAGCGTTGTCAACCGATTGGATTGAATAGGACTCTTTTTGACGTGGTGGCAACCGGAAGCTCCTTAGTATGGGTCGTGAATAGACTGTATGTAGAACAAGCGTTCATGCTTTAAACTCCGATAGAAATTAATACAGCGTTTTATTTTTGTCAATAAAATTTTACAGGGTTTGCTTATCTCCTTGATAGTTATGTAAAAACAGTAACATATGGTTTATGCATTGTTTGATTATTGGCGCACAGATGCGACTTAAGGTATAAAATAACAGCGTTATGCTTTGATCGTTGGCCATTTTTGTCCAACTTTATATGTGGATCATTCACCTGAGAGAGTAATAATTGGCGTATGTTTAGGATGAGTTTGGTCATGATTGAAAATCTCTAACCTTCTAGGGGAACAGGTTTTCACGAAGGAGGTGTCATGCGCGACACGCTCTCTATAATGTTGATATTTCAATCTTATGTTTTGGTGGGACGTTAATAGGTTTACCAGATGAAATTCTGAATGCAAGTTTCGGGAGGAAATTCGTTAGTTTCCGGCCTGTATTTTTGCAACAAGTGGTTTGTCGGCGGGCAGGAAGTTGAACATGTGAAGTTTTTCAAGAGGGACCCAACGGTGTTCGGTAACTTCAATGTTCTGTGGTACGCCCCTTTGAATTTGACAGTGGTAGGCGAGAACCAGCACCGATCCCCAGTCGTATTGATGATAGAGAGCATCGACAATGTCTTCGACCTTAATCTCGAGGGCTAATTCTTCAAGAATTTCTCGTCTTAAAGCCTCGGTTGGAGATTCTCCGGGATCGAGTTTGCCGCCAGGGAATTCCCACAAACCACCCTGGGGTTTGTGGGCAGGGCGGCGCGTAATTAAGACCTGTCCCTTTTGAATAATAACTGCGGCAGTGACGAGTAAAGGGAAATTGCGGATTGTCGGAGGAGTCGTCATGATCTTTTTGTGGCCTGCATCGACAGCCTGTGATAGAAAACAGGCCGTTGATGTTGGCTTTTCAGGAGAAACTTAAATATGTTTGAACTGTCCGATAAGGGGCGTGGTGTGCGTAAGATGTTTGACACCATAGCACCTCGTTATGATCTTCTCAATCGTCTACTCTCTTTTGGGATTGATCGTCGTTGGCGGCGTTATGCCGTTTCGCAGTTGCAGATTCCGGTCGATGGCCGTGTTCTCGATATTGCAACCGGAACCTGTGATGTGGCTCTTGAGATCGCAGCGCGGACCGACCCTTCAGTGCGGATTGTCGGTGAGGATTTTACTCAAGGGATGCTGGTTCACGGGCAGAAGAAGCTTGATCAGACTTCTTTGGGAGAGCGTATCATGTTGGTCAATGCACCCTGCGAGGCGATCCCGCATCCTGATTGCACCTTTGATGCAATTACCATCGCCTTTGGTATTCGTAATGTCGTTGAGCGAGAACAGGGACTAAAGGAGATGTTGCGGGTGCTGAAACCTGGCGGGCGCGCGGTCATTCTTGAATTTTCCAATCCGCGAAGCCGTTTTTTCAGAAGCCTTTATTATTTTTATTTCAGGCATCTGCTTCCGACTATCGGTGGACTGTTCTCCCAGCGTAGTGCTTATCAGTATCTTCCCGATTCGGTCCTTGAGTTTCCGGCACAAGAACAATTTACCGTAATGCTGAGTGATGCGGGTTTTACGCAAACCCGTTTTACCGATTTGACCTTCGGTATTGCAACGGTCTACACAGGCGATAAACTCAAAAATTGATGTGGAACAGTCTTCAATCGGTTTGCTCTGTTGGGAGCTGTTCTGGGTCGGTTTCCGCTGGAAGGGGTGGAGTCGTAAGGAATTCTCCGGTTTTTTTAATGATTCTGAAAGGAAGCCCCAGGGTTCTGCCAATGATGCCGAGAGCCGTGCTTGCGACGGAAGAGGCTGGCGCCGCAGTAACTTTGGGATTATCAATTGGCCCTTTAAGGGTGAAGAGTGCGGTGATTAACGCCTTTTCTTTGCCGGTTAAAACCCAGCCGAAAAGAGGCACGTTGCTCAGGATAATATCGACGGTGCGCAACGGTTTGATGCCGAGGGTGCTGTCGATGGTTTTATTGAGTGTATCGATCTGGCCGACGGCTGAAATATTAATTGCCGGGCTGGTTATTTTCATATCGTCAAAATAGAGGGTCCCATTGGTCATCCTGCCGCTGCCTTCAAAGAGTGACAGCGGCAGGCCCTCTTTGTCCATGTCTGGAAGCTTAAATTTGAAAAGTTGCGACACATTAAGCAGGCTGAAAATTTGAGCAAAGCCTTTTAATTCACGCATGGCACCATCTTTAATCCTTAAGTGCCCGCCGCCCTTTGCGGTCTGCCAGAATCGTTCGCCTATCTCTTCCCCTTCTAGGTAAAAGTCCCCGCTCAGGGTGCCGCGGAAAATCCCCTTCTTCTCAAACAGCATTTCGTAGACCCGATCAGCATCACAATCTTGAGCACGGCCCGAAATTTTCAGTAGGTTGTTGCGATCACGATCGATCTCAACCCGTCCTGCAGAATATCCTTTACCCAGTTTGAACCGGAGAGGGGCGAGGGTGAAAACATTATGGTGGTCGATGATTGTGCCCGTAGCATCTTCAAAAACAAAACTTCCGAGCTGGCCCTGCTTGATCCGGGCTTTAATTTTGAGCGACGTGTCGCTTGCTCGGGGCTGTTTTGGCAGCAACTTATGTGGTCCGTTAAATAGCCGGATTATATCGAGAATGTCGGCATTCTCAGAATCTATCGCAAGATAGGTTTGTGGGTTGTGAAAGTCACGTAACTGGCCTGCGACCTTGACCCTAGTTCTGTTTTCAACCGTAACAAGGACCGGATCGAAGGTAATGCCACCACCATTGATCAACAGTTGACCGTCAAGATTTTGAA
>JAKIUS010000098.1 GCA_021647445.1 Geopsychrobacter sp.
AGGAACACCCTCGGTGATACAGATGACCAGATCCATGCCCGCATCGACCGCTTCCATAATGGCATCTGCGCTGCCGATGGGCGGCACATAGATGATGGAAACATTGGCACCGGTTTGTTTGACCGCATCTTCAACGGTGTCGAAGACCGGGAAACCGTCGATTTCAGTGCCGCCCTTGCCGGGTGTAACCCCGCCGACCATCTGGGTATCGCAATAATCGCGGCAGCCCTGAGCGTGGTAGAGGCCGGTGGCACCGGTAATCCCTTGGGTGATGATTTTGCTGTTTTTATCGATCAGAATACTCATGGTTATCTCTCCTTAGGCCGCTTTGACCGCTTTGACAATCTTTTCAGCGGCATCAGCCATGCCGTCGGCACTGACGATGTCGAGTCCGGATTCGGCCAGAATCTGCTTGCCGAGTGCAACGTTTGTCCCTTCGAGACGGACAACCAGCGGTATCTTGATGCCGACCTGCTTGGCCGCTTCGACGACGCCGGTGGCGATGACATCACACTTCATGATGCCGCCGAAGATATTGACCAGAATCCCCTCGACCCGTTTTTCAGAGAGGATGATCTTGAAGGCCTCAGTGACGCGTTCAATGGTCGCGCTGCCGCCGACATCAAGAAAGTTGGCGGGCGCAGCCCCGTAGTGCTGAATAATATCCATGGTCGCCATCGCCAGGCCAGCTCCGTTGACCATGCAACCGATATTGCCGTCGAGGGAGATGTAGGAGAGGTCGTATTGTGAGGCTTCGGTCTCCATGTGATCTTCTTCGTCGTAGTCGCGCAGGTCGCGGATGCGCAGATGACGGTAGAGCGCGTTGTCGTCGATATTAAGTTTGGCGTCGAGACAGAGCAGTTGACCATCAGCGGTCTGAACCAGGGGGTTGATCTCAAGCAGTGAGCAGTCAGTCTCGACAAAGGCGGTATAGAGGCCCATCAGCAGCGGCACGGCCTGTTTGACCAAAGCAATGCCGAAGCCGAGTTTGAAGGCGACTTTACGTGCCTGAAAGGCGGTCAGGCCAACCACCGGGTCGATCACTTCGAAGAAGAGTTTTTCCGGGGTGTTGGCCGCTACCTCTTCGATATCCATGCCCCCTTCGGCCGAAGCCATAAGGGTGACTTTTGAGGTTGCGCGGTCGACCAGAAAGGAGACGTAAAATTCATCGGCGATGTTGCAACCTGTTTCGATCAGTACCCGTTTTACCAGCTTCCCTTCGGGACCGGTCTGGTGGGTGATCAGGGTCATGCCCATCATCTCACGGGTGAAGGCTTTAACCTCATCGGCGGTCTTGGCGATTTTAACGCCACCGCCCTTGCCGCGGCCGCCAGCGTGAATCTGTGCCTTGACTGCCCAGGGGCCATCGCCCAGGCGCTTGGCCCAGTCGCGTGCCGAATTACTGTTGTAGACAACATGACCCTCAGGGACTGGAACTCCAAAGTTCCGTAGGATCGCTTTAGCCTGATACTCGTGAATATTCATCGCTCTCTCTTTCGTCGAGGATGACAGGAGGACGCTCCATAGTTAGGTGCGTCCGGCTGAAGGAATTTTGACAGGCGACAAACCCGATTTCGTCGCCCAGAATGCGTATACACCCAGGATGGCAGATTGTCAAGAGGCCTGACCATGGTCGTGATCGACAGCTGTCGGTGAAGAATTCCAAGCCAAAAAGCTATAGCGCTGAAATCGATTTCGCCAATCATGAAAATAAAAAAGACCCTCCGCAACGTTGTGGTCAAGGGGGTCGCTTAATCTGTTGAAAAACTTAGCCCCTTGCGTCGCCACTGACGTAGGGGGTATTTTTGTGCCTGCCAATTACGGGAGTAATATCCTAAGACTTGGACATAAGCTTTTCTGGACTCATCTGAGTATCAATAGGCACTCAACAACAAGGAAAGGGGCTGGCGTAGTTTTTTACAAGGTTGCCTCCACGCCGCCCGCCGGTTGATTGAGAATATCAATGACCTCTGATGCGACAAAAATCCTGTTGCGCCGATGCTCGTTGGTTTGAGCTAGCATTCCAATCTCTACCATTTTTCCCAAGGCCGCGCTGGCTGACGGGAACGAAACGCCGAGAGTATCCTTGACCTTGTGCGCCGTCAAAATCGGCATACCAATCATGAGTTCGGGGAGCCTATGCAAGACGTTGTGGGAGCGAAGCCCCATTCCATTCACTAGGCTCTTCCACTTCGTCAGAACTCGTTCGAGTGCAAGCCCTGTTCTGATAGATTCCTGTGCAGCGGCTTCCACGCCAAGGGCGAAGAATCTGATCCAATCGGACCATCTGTCCATAAGCTGGACCCCTGCCAACGCATCATAGTAATCTCGCTGATTATCCTTCAGGTATCCAGCCAAATAGGCGGGCGGGTACCCTTCGGCCGCCAGCATCAGGGGCAGCAATATCCGGCCGACCCTGCCATTACCATCAGTGAAAGGGTGAATGCTCTCAAATTGCGCATGAGCGATCGCCATTCGAGTTATCACCGAGAGAACCATCTGCTCCTCATCGGAGGGAGAATACTGGAGCAGCGTCTCAAGGTCGTCCATGCAGGCGCCTATATTCTCTGGAGGAGGAGGGACATAGGTTGCATTGTATATGCGTCTTCCGCCGCCAATCCAGTTCTGTTTGTCTCTAAACTGACCAGGCACCCCATTGTAGTCTATGCCATTCATCAGATGAGCATGGATCTCTTTTATCAGGCCGCAATTGATCGCAGAGGCACCGGCGCCCCGAATTTTTTCTAGACCGTATTCCAGTGCTACGACATAGTTCTTGGTGACATGGACATCAGGCGGCATCCCTTCATCGCTGCCTGTGACCTCATAAGTCAGCAGTTCGTCCACGTCGGCACTAGTTCCCTCGATCTGGCTACTGCGGACTGCCTCGCGACGGTCTGCGGTTCTGGTTATCAAGTCTGGGTTTGGAAGTCTGTCAGAGAGTGCCTTCAGGAGACCCAGGGCCACATGGGCACGTGTCAACTCGTCCCGCACTTTTAACCCCTCTAGTCTGTGGGGCGTTTTCGGTGGAACAAGTGCCAAAGCGCCGGGATGACTATCGACGGGGACAAGTAGTTTTTGGCGTACAGGGGAGAGATCTGTTTTTCGCATAGGAAGGTCCTGTAAACTTAAACAAGCAAGATGCCGATTAAGGTTACGGTAGAAAACTTAAATATGCAAGAAACCTATTAAAGGTTACGGTGGAAAACTTAAATAAGAAAAGGTTATATTTAAAGTTTTGCTGTCTACATGGGATGGGCATCGCATCACTTACTGCAACATACCCCAGTTGACCTAAATATCCCTCCGGAATTTAATGCATGGAGGGATATTTAGATTTCAACAGATTAAGCGATCCCCTTGACGTTGGGATCCGGTAGTCTGCTAGATCAGCGTTTTTGCCAATCGGCCATAAATTTCGCGATTCCAGCATCGGTTAAGGGGTGTTTGGCCAGTTGCTGCATGACGCTGAAGGGGATGGTGCAGATATCGGCTGCGACCAGTCCGGCATTTAGAACATGGAGCGGACTGCGGATGGAGGCAACGATGATCTCTGTCTCATAACCGTAGTTATCGAACAGGGTGCGAATTTGTTCGACCCCCTCCATCCCTTCGTGACCGATATCGTCGAGGCGGCCGACAAAGGGCGAAACGTAGCTGGCCCCGGCCTTGGCGGCGAGAAGGGCCTGAACCGAACTGAAGATCAACGTGACATTGGTTTTGATCCCCTCGGCGCTGAAGATACGAGTCGCCTTGAGACCTTCTTCGGTCATGGGCACCTTGACGACAATATTGGGGTGGATGGCGGCCAGTTCGCGGCCCTCCTTGACCATCCCCTCGGTGTCAAGCGCAATCACTTCAGCCGAAATCGGGCCATCGACGATGTCGGTAATTTCAGTAATAACTTCCTTAAAGTCTCGACCGCTCTTGGCGATCAGCGAGGGGTTGGTGGTCACTCCATCGACCAGACCGAGGGCGTTGGCCGCTCGAATCTCTTTGACTTCGGCGGTATCGATAAAAAATTTCATACATTCTCCTTTTAAGCAGCAGGGGCGTTAAGATTTTTTTTTGTACAGGGTACGACACTTGCGCGAGCAAAAGTAGTGTTGCTCTCCGCGGATATTTGCTTTAAGAGCCTCACTCAAGGGGAGGTAGGTGCCGCATTGCGGATCCAGAACCATCTGTTCTCCCGATGGCGGTTGTTTTCTGGAATGACGGTTGCGTTTGTTCCGCGTTGGAAAGAGGGCTTGGAAAAAGCTATAACCGACAAAAAACAGCAAAATAAGCAGCAGAAGTTTAATCATTGTCGATTTACCAGTTCTCTTTAAGCAGGCGAATATTTTTGATAGCGGGCAGTTGCTGAAGGTGGGTTTTCAGCGCCAGTCCCGAGACCGGATGATGTGATTTTGGTGCGAGAGCCACCAGGGGTTCCAGGACGAAGCGTCGTTCCGTCATGTGCGGATGGGGCACCTCAAGGCAGGTCTCTTGAATGATTAAGCTGCCAAAGAGGAGCAGGTCGATATCGAGGGTTCGGGCTCCCCAGTGAATTGTTCGTTCACGCCCTGCGGCGTTCTCAAGGTTTTGGCAGAGAGTTAAAAGATCCTGAGGGTTGAGAAGCGTGTTTAGACTGAGGACTGCATTCAGGTAGTCAGGTTGCCCGCCCGGTCCACCGACCGCTGGAGTCTGGTAAAGCGGAGAGGATTGACAATTGGTAATGGCGGGATGATCCATCAATGCCTGCCGCGCTTGACGAAAGGTGGCAAGGGGGTCTTGCAGGTTGCCGCCTAATCCTAAAAAAACCGTTGTTCGCTGATCCGTTTTCATGACCCCCGGCATTAAAGCACAGAGGAGAACGCGAAATCAATTTGATTGGTCAGGTTTCCTGGTAGCCAGCTCATGGTACGACCGATAGGTTGCTGGAGATGTTAAGTCAAAAAAGCGACCTCTCGGTAATTATCGTGGCCCCTGAACATTTTTCTAAGATTATCAACTGTGTTGAATTCTTCATAAGTTCTTTAAAATCAGCTAGTTATTAACTGTTTGGAGAGGTTGGCATACTTCTGGCCATTAAGGGAAACGGATATTTTTTTCTGGAGGTCTTTTAAGTGTCTAAAAAACTGAAAATTGTGTTGCTTGCGTTTGTGCTGTTGTTGCCGGCGGTCCGGGCGTTTTGTGCTGAGGCCAATCCAGAACCGGACAAGCCGATCTTGCTGGAACTGCAGAAACAGGAGGGGCTCAGCAGTACCCGCATCAGTATGCTTTTTGATCGCATTCCTGAATTTACCTTTGAACACTCCGCGCAACGTCTCGATATCCTGTTGAGCAAGGTATCGGTCTCAAAGGGCCTGACCCGGCTCCCCGAAGATGAGACGGTGGTCAAAATTTTGCTCGCCCAAAAGGGTGATGAAATTCTGGTGTCATTACTTTTGAGGCGGCCGCCGAAGCAGATAGTGAGCAAGAGTCAGGAGAATCCGGCGCGCATCGATTTTGATCTTTATTGGGATAGTGCGCGCGGTTCGCGTCCGGCCGTAGCGTTTCGCATCGAGGGGATTCCGGGCCGAAAGGGCGGACGTAAGGTGCGCGAAGAACGTAAATTCCCGCCTTGGCATGAAAACTGGCGTCAGCTTTTTAAGGCCGACCTTACCCCGTGGACTCTTGATCCCGAACTCAATTTCAGCCTGCCGCAGTTGCCGGAAATGGCGATGAAAAAGCCGTCTGCGGCTCTTAAGCAGCGCCTTGAGTTGGTCAAACAAAAGCGTTGGCTCAGTCTGGTGCGTTTTCTGCCTGAGATGCCGCCGGTGGCCGCTGGTGAAAAGCTGCTGGAGGAGTTATTGGTTATTGAAAGCCTGATGCGGACCGATCGTCTCGATGCGGCCGGTCACCGGTTGGCTCAGCTGGAAGGGATTAAAGGGGAGTTTAAATCTCGTGTCGATTATTTGACAGATTTTGTGCTTGCGGCAAACGGTCAGGCTTTTGCGGCTTTTCTGAAAATACAGGAGCAACTAAAGAGGCTGCCTAAGCAGGATTCCTTTAGTCCATTGATGGTGTTGTTGGCCGCAGAATCCGCAATTGCCAGTGGTAATGACAAGGATGTGGCCGTCTTACTTAAGGACAAAAAGATTACCTGGCCCGAGCAACTCAAGCCGTTGGTCCTGATGCGTCTTGGGGATGCAGACTCTGGCCTGGGTAAGTTTCCTGAGGAAATGGAACAATACCGTAAACTGGTCGATGGCGCGCTGCTCTTTGAGCATTACCCGCGATCTCGTGGCCGCGCGGCAAAGGCGGCGTTTAAGGTCGGCAAATATCGGCTTGCGGCGCGTTTCTTCAAGAAGTTGGGCCATCAACTTGAGGACCAGCCGCGACAGGACCTGGCGTTTTATGCCGCTGCTGCGGCGAACTACGATGCTGGTGAAACCGAATGGGCGCAGATCGGTCTGCAGAAAATTTTTCTGGAAATGCCCGGCACCGAAGGAGCTGAA
>JAKIUS010000099.1 GCA_021647445.1 Geopsychrobacter sp.
CGTCAAGATTTTGAAGTTTCATCTGCTGGTTGGTGAAAACTAAATCCTGGGCGCGTACCTCTTTGGCGGTAACATGGAGGGTGAGAAGCGCAGTATGCCAGTTGGTAAGATTTCCCGTTACGTTGACGGGCGACTGGCCGAGCAGGGCATGAGCCTGACCTAAATCAATGCCATTGCGATTGATGGTGAGGGTGGTCCTGACCTGTTTGAGGTCTGCTATGAGTGGTGTGAAGTGAGCACCGGCAGCCGTTAGTTCGATTTGTGCCTGCCAGTCTTTGGTGGTCAGTTTCAGTTGTCCCTGTGCGCGACCATTAATCCTGAAATGCTCGAAAATCGGCGAAGTTGATTGCAGCTTTTCGAGCTTCAGCGGCGAGAAGGCGATTTTTCCGAGCCAGCCTTGCTGCCCGCTTGTCAGGCTGCCTGAGGCCATGATTTCAACCTGGTCAAGTTCGATTTGAAGTTGATCTAAGGTCAGGGTGTTTGCGATCCGTTGACCAGCGATATTGATTCGAAAAGGAATTCCCGGTTTTTTGATGAGGAGTTTGCCGAGTTCTAGTTCTGTTTTGGTCAGATCGAGTTCAATATGAGTTACAAGGTTGTTGATTGTGCCTTTGACCTGTACGTCAAGCGGGGCGACCCCTGTGATCTTTTGACGGCTCAGAAAGGGGGATGGGAAGTCTTTCTGCAGTTGTTCGAGGTTTAGATCGCTATGCAGGTTGAATGTCAGTTCAAAATTTTTGCGCGTGAGTGGGCCGCCTGAACCGGAAAAAGTAAAAGGGAACTTGTTGATGTTGCCCTGCCCCTTGCTCAGGTTGATTTCGCTATTGGTGACAGTAAGGGAGAATCCAAGGTTTTCAAGCTGTACCTGGTCGTGGGTATAACTCAGGTGGCTCAATCTAAGTCGAGCGGAGTGAAAGGGTGCGAAAGATGTTGCGGCACTTGGATGTAGAGGGCCATCGAGTTTGATTGTAATTCTGTCGATCTGGCCGTTAATCTCTGATGCCGGGAGTCCGAAGCTGTTTAACAGGGAGAGGATTTCAATGTTTGCTAAGGAGAGTTGGCCGCTGAGTTGAGGCCCGTCTCCTTGCTGGTTGAGTTCTACCTGTCCATGCAGGGGGATTTTGGTCCGTCCGAGTCGAAAATTTGTAAATTGATCTATCGACGCAAAAGATTGCCAATCTGATGACAGCTCAAGCCGGTGAGATCCATTCTGCCCGTCATCAAATAGAGCATTTATTGCAACTCCCTTCGCCGGAATTCCTTCGATATTGAACGAGAGGTCGAGGGGATTTGGAAGCCATGTCGGTCTCTGCTTGCCGGGTATGAAGCGGCCAATGTTGCTGAGAGAAAAATTGCCGCGCAGAGAGCCCTGCCGCCAGTCCTGACCTGGTAGCTGACGCGTCAATTCAAGGGAAAGTTTCAGCTCAGATGTCTGGCTTTGTCTGGCGATAGTCGCAGTCGTGACCAGTCGACTGACGGTTCCCCGTCCAAGCCCATGGAGAACCAGGTTGAGATGGTCAACCTGTATTTCCTCTTGTGTTGATTTTGCCGGGATGATGACCAGATTGCCTTCTTTGACCCGTAAAGTTTTAAGGCCTAAGCGTTCGAAATTAAAGACCGTCCGGGCCAGTATCAATGGCAGCTTCAGCTTAAGGGTCGGGGAGTCGATGAGGATTCTTTTGATAACGACCTCGCCCTGCAGAAGCCCCCATGGCTCAAGCGTGGTGCTGAGTCGAGGGACAGACAGCAGAAAACTGTCATCATCGCCGATCACAAGATCATAGAAATCAATGGTCAGGCCATTTTCGAAGCTAAGTTCGGCCCTCCCCAGTTGGACCGGTTTCTTGAGGGCCTTTTCGAGCTGAGTCGCAATCTCTTGGCGGTAGGCTCCGATGTCAAATCTGAAGATGGCAATCAGCAGGAGACCGGCGATAATGACGGGAATAAGTATCAGCAGTTTGAAGAGAAGACTACGCTGCGGGGCAGGTAAGTTGGTCATCGAGTTTCCAAAAATCCCATCTTCGACAGGTACGCATGACTTCAGGAATAAGCCAAGTAAAGTAAAATCATAACTGTTATTTTTGAGGGCGACAAGCTTCTATCTCACAGAATGCACGGCATTTGTTGGTGGAGGATCGCTTCTTTACTCTGTTGTCCCCTGCTGATACGATGATCCGCCTTTTTTTAAGCGGCCCGAATGGCGGGTCTCTGCTTCGTTTCTGGATATTTCTGTATGAAGATTAAACGGGTCGATATCATCGGCTTTAAATCTTTTGTTGACAAGGTCTCGCTCGATTTCCAGCAACCGATTACCGGCGTTGTCGGCCCGAACGGTTGCGGCAAGAGCAATATTGTCGATGCTATCCGTTGGGCGATGGGCGAGCAGAATGCGCGTAATCTGCGTGGCCGGACGATGGAAGATATTATTTTCGGTGGCAGTGAATCGCGCAAACCTCACGGCATGGCTGAGGTGTCGATTATTTTTGACAATAGCGCCAAACTTTGCCCGGAAAACTATCGGGAGTACGCCGAAATTATGATCACCCGGCGTCTTTACCGCAATGGTGAAAGTGAATATCTAATCAATAAGACCCCCTGTCGTCTGCTTGATATTACAGAGCTCTTCATGGATACCGGTGTCGGCGCTCGTGCATACTCGATCATTGAACAAGGTAAAGTTGGCATGTTGCTCAGTGCGCGCCCCGAAGAGCGGCGGGCGTTGATCGAAGAGGCCGCCGGGGTGACCAAGTTCAAATCACGCAAGAAGTCTGCCCAGCGTAAAATGGATGCGACGCGCCAGAACCTGGTCCGGTTGGGGGATATTATCTCCGAAGTTCGTCGCCAGGCCGGCAGTCTTAAACGACAGGCGCAACAGGCAAAGCGGTACCGTGAGTTGCGTGGGGATGCCAAGCGCGTTGAAATCTGCATGGCGGGGAATCGCTTCAGGGTTTTAATGGAGGAGTTGCAACAGCTTGAATCCGGACTGGGGGAACAGTGTGAACGTTTGGCTCTGATGGACGCGCGTTTGGTCGCGGGAGAATTGTCCCTAGAAGAAAAACGTCTGCAGTTACTCACCATTGAGGATGAACTGAATCTCAAACAGGAACAGGATTACGCCCTGGGCAGTGAAATCCAACGTGTCGAAGGAGAGGTCCTGCTGGCGGGTCGGCAGGCCGAAAATATTGGCGAGCAGGCCCGAAATATGGCGGCTGAGCAGAAGCAAGTTGCTGAACGTCTGCAACAGCTTGATGCCGAGGTCTCAGAGCTGGAAATTGTTGAAAAGCACCTGTCCGGTGAATTGGAGAATACTTCCGAAGCGGTTGAAATTCAACAGGAGACGCTGCTCCAGCGCCTGGCGAGGGAACAACAGATCAATACCCGTCTTGAGTCGGGGCGTAAGGAGCAGATGGATTTTCTCTCCGAAGCTGGACGTCTGGGGAACCGGCAAGAAGAGATCGCGCATCGTTTGCTGTCGCAGGATGAACGGCATCAACGTAATCAGCGCGAAGCCCGGCTGCAGCAGGATGAATTGAGTGCAGTTGAACGCGCGTTACGTGAATTGAAACGTGCGGCGGAATCCCTTGAAATCATTGAGACAGAGCAGCGGGAGGAACGGGAACTTTTGGCTGAGACCATCCTGCAGTCCCGGGGTGAGCAACTGTCGGCCGAGGGTGAATTGCTTGAACAGCGGACTTTGCTCGACAGGCAGGGCTCGCGTCTGAGTTCGCTGATTGAACTGGAGCAGAACCTCGAAGGCTACAGTGCCGGGGTTCAGGCTCTCTTCAATCAAGTCGAAGATCTTCCCCGGCGGGTTGCCGCCGATCTGTTGCAGGTTGATCCTGCCTATGAATCGTTGGTTGAACTTGCCCTTGGGGAGCGACTTCAAGCGGTTCCGGTTGCCGATCTTGATGAGGCGGACAGTCTGCTTAAAACCTTGTTAGAATGTGGTGCGCGTGCTTCTCTACTCTATCCCGTCGCCTCGCTTGAGTTCCCGCGCCTCCCTTTCGGCACGCCTCTGGTTGAGCTGGTTACGCCTCTGGATGGGGCGCAGGTGCTGGTTGAAAATCTGCTGGCGGGCTGTTATCTGGTTGAGAATGTTTTTGACTCTTTGGACTATTCCTTGCCCGCAGGTGCTTTGTTGGTCGATCGTTGTGGACATTGCTTGGGATGGCGTGGCGATTTGAGTGGTGGCGTCAAGGCGATGGCCGGGGCGGGTTTGTTGCGCAAAAAAAGCGAGATTGGTGAACTCGAAGTCCAGGTGGCCGAGCTTGAGGCTCTTGTCGCGGGACAACAGCACAAGGTTGATGAACTGATCGAACAGCGTGATACGCAGGAAGAGGTCTTGCGCGAATGTGATAAATTGCTGCAGCGTTCTGCCCTGCAAAGACTTGAACAGAAAAAAGATCTCGATCGCCTGTTGCACGAACAGGAACGTACCGGAGATCGGCTGGAACTGCTCGCTTTCGAAGCGCAGCAACTCAATGAAGAGAAACGGCAGTTACTCGCCGAACAGCACGAAATTCTCGAAAAGCGACAGGACTTTGACGGTCGGCAACAGCAGTTGCAGTCCGAGACGGACCAACTGAAGGAACGCTTGCTTGAGGCGCATGAAGATGTTGCTGAAACACGTGAATATCTAACGGTTTTAAAGGTGCGGTTTGCCGAATATCGCCAGCAGGCGGAGAGTCGGAAGGCCACCCGTAATCAGTTGGAGAACAGCCGCTCAGAATATGAGCAACGGCTTGAACTGTTGCACCTGCGTTGTGCCGATGACGGAGAAAAAATTCAGCAACTTAAGATCGTGGAAGAAAAATCACGTGTTGAATTGGGCTTGTTGATCGAGCGGCGTGAAGAGGTGCAGATCAATGTGCGGAGCACACGTGAAAACTTTGAGGGGGAGCGTGCTGGTCTGGAACAAAGACGCGAAGACTTGCGTCAACTGCGGAGTGACGTTGATCGGGTAAGAAATACCCTCGGTCAGCAACAGCTTCGGCAGAAGGAATTGTCGGTTGAAATCGCCCATATTCTTGAGGCGGTCGCCGAGAAGTTTGATGTCGATCTAAGCCAACATCAGGTTGCCGAGGCGGATGATGATGAACTTGAACATCTGCACCTGCAGCTGAGGACTTTGCAGCAGCGCATTGCCGCATTGGGTGAAGTGAATCTGACGGCGATCGACGAATTTCGCGAACTGGAAGAGCGTTATGAATTTCTGGGTCGCCAGCGGGATGATCTTAACCGGTCTCTCGATGATCTTCAGAAGGCGATCGGCAAGATCAATCGGACCACCCGGCGGCGTTTCAAGGAGACCTTTGATCAGGTCAACGAAAAGTTCAAGGTGGTCTTTCCACGTCTGTTTCGAGGTGGGCAGGCTGAGTTGCGTCTGACCGATGAAGATGATCTGCTTGAAACCGGTATCGATATTATCGTACAACCTCCGGGGAAAAAGTTGCAGAATGTGAATCTGCTCTCGGGGGGCGAGAAAGCGTTAACCGCGGTGGCGATTATTTTTTCATTATTTTTGATCAAGCCGACACCTTTTTGTATGCTTGACGAAGTCGATGCGCCCCTGGATGATGCCAATATTGATCGTTTTGCCGATATGGTTGCCGAAATGTCGCACAATTCTCAGTTTATCATTATCACCCATAGCAAGCGTACCATGGCGGTAGCCCATATCATGCACGGCATCACCATGCAGGAGCCGGGAGTTTCGAAGCTGGTATCTGTGCGCGTTAATGATTATATTGCCGAGACAGTTGAGGCCGTTTCCTGAGGTTTTTAATCTAGACCCAAGGGGACTAAAGGCGCTAAGAGGAGCTTATGCCGTTTAAAAATCATTTGCAAAAGATGCTGGATCGATTGCCCGGCGCACTCGGTGCGATAATCGCCGACTGGGAGGGAGAAGCGGTCGATCAGGTAGCAAAGATGGATGATTATGAAATCAAGGTTTTCGGGGCGCACAAGGGGATCATCCTGACCCGTCTGCGCGAAGCCCTGCAACGCTTGGATGGGGGCGATCTCGAAGAGGTATTGATCCATTATGAGCACGCCAAGGCGCTGATTGTTCCACTAAGTGAAGATTATTTTCTGGTTTTGACCGTCGGTCCCGAAGTGATGGTCGGCAAGGCTGCTTTTGAGGTGCGCCGCTGTGCTGAACAGTTGCGTCTAGAAATTTGTTGAATCCTCCTTGGAGGATGAATGGATACAGTGGTTGAAAGGTTTGATGAGTATGGTCAGGTTTGAGAAGTTTCTGGGAACGCTGCGTACATTTCTGCAATCGAACGGCGTGCCTGATGGTCAATTGGAGATTGCGGCACTCGGTCTTATTTACGCCGCGACGATTTTGGTAGCCTTGCTGATTATTCTGTTGCTGCTTAAAATTTCCAGAAGCAGTACGAAAAAAGATCTTGAGTCTCAAAGTCAGCTTCTCGAAGCAGAAGCAGAAGCAGAGCCAGAGCCAGAGCCATAG
>JAKIUS010000100.1 GCA_021647445.1 Geopsychrobacter sp.
GCTAATAATTTGCTGGCACATGGCGTCGCGCGTGCCACCCTCAAAGAGAGTTTGCCGCAAGTCTTGGCCCTGCGCAGCTTCGACCTGCTGCTTGAGCAACTTCTGGCAGAAGAACGGCTGCAGCGTTGTCATGAGTTGTTTGCGACCCCGGGTTGGCAACCACAGGTCAGCCCACTGCAAGCAGAACAACTACAGAAGCTGCTGATCCATTTTGAGCTGCAGGGTTGCCAGGTGGCCAATCTCAATCAGGTGGTCGCCGATCTCAGTCTGACTCAAACTGAGGTTGAACCGTTAATAGTTTATCTTCTCGCCGAGGGGAAACTGGAGCGTCTCACGACTGAAAGTTACCTGGCCAAATCAGCCTATGCACAGGCCCTTTCCCACTTGTGTGCACATTTTTCGGCATCCACAGAGTTAAGCCTGGCGCAGTATCGCGACCTGATTGGTGGCGGACGCAAGTTGGCGCAGGCCCTGCTGGAGCATTTTGATGGCTGTAAGTACACGCGACGGCAGGGTGACATTCGGCTGGCTTGGAATCTCCCCGATTCTGAGCAGGGTTGCAACTGATGTTCGGGTTTGGCGGTGGTGAATTATTGCTGGTGGCTGCTTTGGTGGCTGTCGCCCTGTTCTCTGGGCGCAATGTGGCGACCTTGTCCCGTCAGGCCGGTCAGTTGGTCGCTCTCTGGCTCAAAATTAAACGTAAACTCTCTTTTCTGCGCTTCTTAAAGTAAACCTTAGGCTCTCTCCTCATATCTTTCGGCGTTGACTCAATATTTGATTTTGGCAAATGCGGATTTCTCCGCCGCAACCAAGGCATCCTCCAGGGTGATAATCCCCTGCGCTTCGAGGAGTGGGATCAGTTTGATCAGCACTTCGGCCGTGACGATGGAGTCTCCTAGTGCTGTGTGTCGGCCGACAATGGTGATGTTGAGCCGTTCGGCGATCCCGTCGAGTCCGTGGCCTTTAAGGTTGGGGTGAATAATCGATGACAGAAGCAGGGTATCGAGAACCGGATTGGTAAATTGAATGCCGGTGTTTTTCTCCTGGAGTTGCAAAAAGCGCATATCGAAGGCTGCGTTGTGCGCGACCAGTACGGCCCCTTCGGCAAACGTATGGAAGTGCGGCAAGATTTTATCGATGGTCGGTTGACCAACGAGCAGTGCTGGATCGATGCCGTGAATAGCGACAGAAGTTGCGGGGACATGACGTTTCGGGTCGACCAGTTGATCGATGGTCTCATGTTGCAGGATCTGCCCGTTAACGATGCGGATGGCACCCAGCTGAATAATTTCATCCCCTTCAGAGGGGTTGAGTCCGGTTGTCTCGGTGTCAAACACCACGAAGGTCAGCCTGCGCAGCGGGGTTTTGGCCATTTCATCATCACCACGTTGTTCGAAGAGGTCAAACTCGTAGGAGACCGGACGATGTTCGATCTGGGATAGTTGGGGCAGAGGTTGTGTCCCTTCGGGCTTAGGGTAGCTTATTTGTATGCCAGAAAAGCCTTCTGCGCAATCTGCAGGTAGATATTCCATCATGCCGGACATCTTTTCGAGCAGATCGGCAAAGCTGAAGGTCTCCCCTCGGCTGTTGCTGATGAGGGGCGAATCACGCCAGCTATTCAGCAGGCTGCTTTCGACACCCTGTTTCCAGTCAATATTCAGCCGCAGATATTCCTGTTGTTCAGTGAGTTTGAAACTGAAGTGGTCAAGGTGATGGCGAGCGTGGAGCATGCCGGTAAGATGCGATAGGGTCTGAACAAAGGAGTAGCTATCGAGTTTCAGCCAGAGACCCGCTTCGCTTTGAAAACTGACCTTGCATTTGAAGCGGTCAGTGATGTTTTTGGCGAGGACTTCGAGAACGCTTTCGCCTGGAATATCTTCAACCTTGCTCTGGGCACGCAGATGCGTGGCGTAATTACTTCGCGCCTGTTGGATGGTGAGTTCGAGTCGTTGTGAGGCGCGGTCGATGGTTTTGCGGTTCTGCTGCAGTTGTTCCATGTGCATTTTTGGGGTGTTGAGGATCTGGGTAATCGAATCTCTGATCTCGTTCAGTGTTCCTTGCAGATCCTCGGTCAGGGAGCGGATAAGCGTATCGCGACGGGTGTCGGCATCTATCTGGACGCTCATATCTTCCAGGGTCAGGACAAAGCCACTCATGATTTTGTCGCCCTCTTTTTCTGTCAGCACCGGAGCCATGTTGACGCGTAGGTAGGTGCCGCCTAAATGGGAGAGCATGAAACTGCTGATCGGCGCGGCTTGATTGCGTGTCAGGGCGCGGTTCAGCAGTTCTAGCGCATGGGCAAGGGGATTGCGGTCGAGGAGCCCGAAGATGGAGCGACCCAGGCCGATGAGCCCCTGGGGCTGATCCTCCTGGCTATTTTCAGCCGGAGTTGCATCAAAAAGGGTCATGGCTTTGGAATTATAGAGGAGAATTTGCCCGTCACTATTACAGACCACAACCGCGTGCGGAAGCTCAGACATCAGGGCCGCGAGTCGATTCCGTTCTTCTTTGACCTGAGCCTTGGAGAGTGCAATATGGTTATCGATATCCTTCTGCATGCGGGTGAAGGTATCGGCCGACTCATTGATGATGCTCGCGAGTTGCAGAACCTCTTTTCCGCCCTTGGGAGTCACTCGATAATCCGGATTTGCCTGTGAAATCAAGCGGGTTTCTTCGGCTAATTGCAGAATTGGCACAATGTAATAGTGAAACAGCAGGCTGATCAGTCCGCCGATAATCAGGCACAGAACAACAGCACCAAGAAGCGGAAAGGGGATGAGTTTACCGATCAGGTGCTCGACATAGAGTTTCTCTTCCGATGCCAGACTATGCCAGGAGCCAGCAAAGCTGGCGATAATGACAGTGAAGGTTGTCAGGACAACCACTAACAGGAAAAACCAGTATTTTACCCGTGGAGACATGGAGACCTCGGTCGTGGATTGGATTGGGATACAAGCAGTTGATTCAATATATTCGACTGATTGTCATGTTGGCATTGCTCTGTTTAGTTTTTGGGGAAGGGGATATGGCGACGGGCTTCCCAATATTGTGTGACCCGTTTTACCAGACTGTGACTGCGGCCGTTGTTAATAGAATTAAAGAGGGAGCCGAAGGTTTCACGTTCGATACGGAGCTCGTAATAGATCTGGGCCATATGGAAATATGTCCAACCCTTCTCTTCATTGTTGGTCGCCTTGGCCAGTGCCTTATGGCTTTCAATCAGGGCTTTTTTATATTCCCCCTTCTTGAAGTAGATGATCGATTTTAGATCGAAAAGACGACTATCAACCGGTGGGAGTCTAAGAGACAATTTTTCTGCTTTGTTCAGATTGTTGAAATCTGCGGCTTCCAAAAGAGCTAGCCGATAGTACAGGGATCGCTTCTGCTGGCTGTCTGCCGGGTATTTTAAGGCCTTCTTGTAGGCCTTGCGTGCCTGTTTGAATTTATCCTGAGATTCAAGGAGGTCTGCATAGAGCAGGGCATCGTCAATATTGGGATTACCGGCAAGGGCCTGACGCATCTCATTGAGGGCACCCGGAATATCGTTGATGGAGAGAAGCTCATTGACCCATTGGCGATGTTGCACGGGGGTAACATCGGTGTTGATGGCCGGAGCACAGGCTGACAGCCAGAACAATAGAATCATTAGGCTGAAGAGGCGCATTAAAAAATCTCCGTTTGTGGTTGCATATCGCGTAAGTTTAACCGAAACGGCGGCCCAATCCGAAGATTGGCCACCATTTTTTGTCGGTCAGCTCGTGAGTTTTTTGAGTGCTTCTAAATATTTGTCGCTGGTTCTGGTGACGATCTCTTTGGGGAGAATCGGTGCCGGTGCCGTTTTATCCCAGTCAAGAGTCTCGAGATAGTCGCGCAGAAACTGTTTGTCGAAGCTGGGTTGAGCCTGTCCTGCCTGGTACTGATCACTGGGCCAGAAACGGGAGGAATCAGGAGTTAAGGCTTCATCGATCCAGATCAGTTGATCTCCGATGGTGCCAAATTCAAACTTGGTGTCGGCAATGATGATCCCCTTATCGGCCGCAAATTCGCGCGCGCGCTGATAGATCTCAATGCTGATATCGCGTACCTTTTGTGCCATCTCTGAACCACAGAGTTTTTCCGCTTCGGTAAAGGGGATGTTCTCATCGTGCTCGCCAAGCTCTGCCTTGGTTGAGGGGGTGAATATGGTCTCGGGAAGTTTGCTGCTCTCGAGTAAATTCTCGGGCAGTTCTATTCCGCACACCGACCCCTTTCGCTGGTATTCTTTCCAGCCGCTGCCGGAGAGGTAGCCGCGGACAATACATTCGATCGGCAGTGGTGAAGCTTTTTTGGTCAGCATGCTGCGGCCTTCAAGCTGGTCACGATACTGATGAGTGATGGCCGGGAAATCATCAACTTCGGTGGCGATCAGGTGGTTCGGAATCAGGTCCGCCATCATTTCGAACCAGAATTTAGAGACCTGGGTCAGCACGAATCCTTTTTGTGGAATTCCTTCGTTCATGATGACATCAAAGGCTGAAATCCTGTCACTGGTCACGATTAACAGGTGTTCGCCGAGGTCATAAATGTCACGCACCTTACCCTTGTTGACCAGATTGAGTTCGGGGCAGTTTGTTTGGGTGACGATCTTGCTCATCTTGTTATCTCCGTGCCAGATCGTTGCTGAGACTGGGATCGATGCTGATCTGTGCCGCCTCGAGCAACACTTTGAGTTTGTCGTTGACGGCCGCTTCTTTCTTCTGAGTGAGGAGTTTATCCTCAATCTTTTTACGCTCGGCGACGTCGAGTTTTTCAAGGTCGGCTTTTTCGGTCTTTTTCAGGCTGATCAATACATAACCTTGGCCCTGTTTGAACACCTTAATGCCATTCGGGCTCTCGCTGGTGAGGGAAAAAGCGGCGTCTGAAAGCTCTTGCAATGAACCGATGCGGGGCACAAATGCGCCGTAACTGCTGCTGAAGAGGCCGGTCTCTTCGAGCTGGAATTTTGAGGCCTTGGCCGCAGCTTTGAGGCTCTTTTTTTCTGTCGTCAGTTTCAGGAGCTGGTCAGCCGCCTCTTTGGCCAGGTCGACGGCCTCGGCTTTACGATAAGCCGCTTCGACGGCAGCCCGCACTTCTGTGAGCTCGGGGATACGACTCGGCTGGCGCTCCTTGATGGTGAAGATGAAGACCCCTTGCGTCGTCTGGACCGGGCGGGCGAGTTGGCCGTCTTTCAGGCTAAATGCCGCAGCGATGATATCCGCCTCGCGGCCGATGCCGTCGATGGCATCGGTGCGATCGAACAGCCCTGTCTCTTTAATGCCGAGATCATTCGTCTTGGCCGCTGCATCCAGGTCGCCTGATTTGCGGTTGATATTGTAGGCATCCATCGCTTTCTCGTAGGCGAGTTGCCGGGCCTTATCTGCACGCAGTCCGGTTTTGACCTCTTCCATGGCGTCAGCCAGGGGTTTGACTCCGGGCTCGATGTATTCTTCAAGTTTAATGATATGAAAGCCGAAATCGGTCTCAACGATGTCGCTGAGTTCGCCGGGGTGCATGTTGAAAACAGCTTTGCCAAATGGGGCGACCATCATGCCGCGGCCAAAATAGCCGAGTTCGCCGCCCTTTGACGCGCTGCCGGGATCATCCGATTTGGCCCGGGCCAGGGTTGCGAAATCCTTCCCTTCGTTCAGGTCTTTTAAAATTGACTCTGCAAGAGCGCGCCGCACCTGTTTTTGAGTGTCGCTGGCATCCTTGTCGACCTTGATCAGAATATGCGCGGCCTTGGCTTGCTCCTTGACTTCGAACAGGTCTATGTTGCGGCGATAGTAACGGTTGAGTTCTGCATCGGTGAAGCTGACAATCTCTTTTTCGTAGCGCGCTGGGTCGAATTGCAGGTAACGCAGGGATATTCTTTCCGGTTGGCGGAAGTCTTCCTGTTGTTCTGTGAAGTAGGCCTTCAATATCTCATTATCGACCTTGACCTTGTTTTCAAAGCTGGCAGGCAGCAGGCGAACAAAGTTAAGGTTGATCTTATCGTTTTCGCTGCGGTAGGACTCTTCAATCTCCTGGGGGCTGACGCTGATCCCCTGTTGGAGTTGAGCGCGCAGTTTTTCAACCAGTAGTTGACGTCGTTGGTTGGCTTCGAACTGTTCTGGCTTTAAGCGTTCATAGTTGAGGACTTGTATGTAGCGCTCGCGATCAAACTTGCCATCAGCCTGAAAGGAGGGATACTTGGCGATTGCCGCGACCAGTTCCTGCTCACTGATTTCAAGTCCCGACTTTTCAGCTTCTTGCATCAACAGCGTCTGGTTAATCAGTTGATCGATTGCCTGTTGCTTTAGGTTGAGTTGTTTCTCCAGTTGTGGGGTGAAACTCTCGCGATAGATGCCCTGATAAAGGTTATACAGGTTGCTGTAGGCATCCTGATATTCTTCATGCGAAATCTGGCTGTCATTAACCTGCAGGGCAGCGCTGTCTCCACTCGGT
>JAKIUS010000101.1 GCA_021647445.1 Geopsychrobacter sp.
ACAAAACTATCGCGGCTGAAGCCGCTCCCACGAAACCTAATAACCACCGCGCCCTGTAGGAGCGGCTTTAGCCGCGATTGATCTGCTTGCTTGCGGGCCTGTGTGGGAGCAACATTCCGGCCGCGATTATTTACTCCCCGCACTCCGGCCCAACCCAATACTTAAGCACCTGCTCGCTCCAGCCACGCGCGTTTTCCAAACTGGCCAGCACCTGCTTGATATCCCCGCCTTTAGCTCCGGCATAAATAGTGTTTTCGGGTACCGGCAGATAAGAGAAATCAATCGGGAAATAACTGCTGATCACTTTGATAGATTCACTGCTGGTCTGCCCTTTTTTCAGCGGGTAAAAGACCAGCTGTAATTCTTTGGCCAATTCTAACGGCGGAAATGAGAAACGTTCAGAGGCCAAGGGTTGATCGGGTAGACGGCTGTTGGGATAAAGCAGGGTCACGCTTTGGTCGGCGGCTAAATTCAACAGGTAAATATGGGTGCCAACATCAGACTGCACCAGTACGGTTCCGGCACTACCGGCTTGAAAACAGGCGGGTTTGCGGTCTAAACTGGCAGAGAGGGAGGGCTTTTTCTCAGGAGAAGAGCTATCGACGACAATTTCGACCGATTCCTGAAATTGGTTGCCTTTGACGGTGGCTTCACTACGCCCCCAGCCGGGCAGCAAAGTCTTTTTCAGCTGCAGGGTCTGACGAATACCGGCGGTATGGACATCGAGCAGTTTCAGGGTGAGCAGGGCCTGGGGTGGTTTGGCGTTGGGTTGCAGGCGATAGCTGCCCACGATCAACAGATCGGCTCCGGCGGCTTCCCAAAGTTTTTGTTCGTCGCTGCCGGGGCCGAAACTTTCAAGATCATCGATAATCAGCCCGATATCACGACGTGTCTTGAGCTTGATCTGTTCTTCACTGAGTGCGGCCTCAATTTCATCGCGCCAGCGATTGCCAAGGGCGGTGACATCGCCGCTGATGTCATTATAGATGGCGGTTACCGCCAGGGTTTCACCGGGCTTCACCAGACCGGCAAATTCACCAGCCTGCGGCTTGATAACTGGCGCACAGGCGCTAAGGAAGATTAGAGGGATGAACAGCAGATAAACGGGGAGACGCATTGGACCCCTCCTGAGGAAAGCACAACTAAATTATATTGGATATCAAACAGTGTTTTTAGCAGTTTTTTACGATTTATTCAACTTTGACAACTGTTTACTTCACCATCCGTATTTCGAAAAGAGGGCATCTGATCAAAATGAGCAGATGCCCTCTTCCCCCCTTCTTCTTCCAACAGCAGCACAACATGATGAAAACATCTTCAAATCTCATATCTCTGCGGCTTGGTACCTTTATCGAAGGCGATAGACATTTTTCAAAACCGGCAGTTCACCGGCAGAAACCGCGCCGGGATATCGGAGCGGTTTTCTCCCTTGGCTGTCATCCCTTGCGGCACACTGGCATAGCCGTAGACCCAGGCAATCGGTACACGTGTCTCCCCGGCGACAACCGCCGGGCGGATGCTCAGTGTCAGGCCCTTGGCGTTGACGTTGATCCGGGAACCGAAACGGATATTGATTGCACCGTTAGCAACAGTGACCTGGTCAACGAAATTGCCGAGAATTTTATCGGCCTCGGGCAAGGCTGCTGCGGCATTGTTTTGCGGCAGCTGTCCCTTTTCGCGGTAATAATCCTCGACCGATTGACGGACAAAGGCGCTCAGTTCGATCCCCTCCTGCACCTGGCTGCGGATAACACGATCCTGAAAAGATGGCAGGGCCATAGTCGCCAGTACGCTGATTATGGCAATCACGATCAGCAGCTCGATCAGGGTAAATCCCTTTTGATTGATTTTGTTCAACATAACCTTCACCCTCCCACCGTACCGGCAATTTTGAAGATCGGCAGGTACATGGCAATCACTCCACCGCCGACAAAAAATCCCAGCAGCAGCAAAGTGGTTATTTCCGTGACAATCAGCGCCCGATACTGGGCCCGTTCGGTTTCGGCGGCAAAATAGGCTGCGGTGTGGGTCATAACCTCGGCAACCGCCTGATCGTCTGTTGCACTTGAGATCATCTGCTGAACCATTTTGGGATAGACCCCGGTTTTTTCGAGAAGCGTTCTCAGCCCGGCCGGGCTGGACACTGGCAAACTTTCGGCGCAAAGTTTTCTACCCAAAGGGCCATAATGTAAGGCACAGGCGCAAAAACGGACCGCCGTTTCGAGCGGCAACTGCGCTTTGAGCAGTTCAGCCAGATGGCGGGCAAACAGATAGCCCTGCATTTTCTGAATCAGGCTACCGAATAAGGGGAGTTTTCCACCGACCCCCAGCAATAGACCACGCTTGCTGCGCAACAGCACAACCAGAACCAGTAACAGCAGCAACACATAGGGCCCGACCTGGCCCAGCAGCCTGCCGAATTCAAGAAAAATCTGGGTCGGCAGCGGCAAGGCCCCACCGAAATCAGCAAACATTCTGGCGAATGAAGGCAACACATAGGTACAAAGCAGCAACAAAACCATAAGCCCCATACACAAGGTCAAGGCCGGATACCAGAAAACCCGCATCACCCGCTGAAACATGGTGGCCGACTCTTCGAGCTGATCGGCAGCAATTTGAAAGGCGCGACCCAAAGGTTGCGCGTTCTGATCTGACGCCAGCAGGTCAAAGGCGAAATGATCGAAAAGGGCAGGATGTTGCCCCAGACTATCGGCCAGAGAGGCACCACTGGCCATCGATCTTTTCAGCCTGATTATAGGCCGTCTCAGCGCCGAAAAACTTACCTCTTCGACGTGGGTCAATGCCATTTCAAAACTCATCCCGCTGACCAGCATCATCCCCAACTGGCGGTAGAGCAGAATCTTTTCAATCATGCGTTTACGTCGTCTGAAAAACATATATCCCCCTTGGTCATTGCAACAGCAATGGAATATCCTCTTGCGCCAGAGTGGTCTTATCCGGCCCTTGTACATACAGTTTTTTATCCGGCTTGAACAGACCGATCCGCCAGTGGACCGGCCCGGTTGTATCGGCTGCTGGCGTCACCGGATGATAACTGACCCACTCACCCGTTAATGGCCCACGCAGCGCCTCAACCTGAACCGTCCCCTCTTCAATGCCGGTTTTATAATTGCGATCCGGGTAATCACGCTTAAGACCGATAAAGCCTCGCGCCTCAAGAGTGTTTTGCGGCCAGGTACCGTGCATATTCCAGTAGAGCAGGCTGTCGACTTTGGCGACATCGAAAGGCCCAACGGTTGCCAGCACCAGAGTGCGCTTATGGATTTTCTGATAGCTGCTCAATCCGATGGCCAGAGCGATAATAATCACCGTCAAACAGATCAGCCGCTCCAGCCAGCGCAGCCAGATGATCCGCTCGACCATTTCGGCCCCGGTAAAGATGCGCTTCACAGATGTCATCATGACTTTTCAACCTGCCAGACCAGAGGCCCGGTCGGGTTGGCGGCATTGATCTGCGGTATCAGGGTCAAGGCTTCTGCTATCGGATTACCGCCATAGGGACTGGCCTGAAATTCAACCCGAATCGCCCCCGCTTTCACCGTGATACGCGCCACATACTTGCCGCGCAACTGTTGCGGCAACGCGACCCCGGCCTGAGTATTGTCACGCGGCAGTCGGCCTGTATGGTCGTAAAAATCGACCACATTCGCCTTGACCGCAGCCGCCAGCTCGTAACCTTCGGCCTGAAAAGCTTTTTTGCGATAAGCCGAAAACTGCGGGATGGCAATCGACGCCAGAATGCCGATGATCGCCACCACAACCATCAGTTCGATAAAGGTGAAACCACGTTGGTTGGTCATGATTGTTCTCCAGATATGAACAAGGAAAGGAACACTGATTATTCAATCGAAGGAGATGTGAGTTTTTCCAAAAAAAATGGCGCCATTTACCGAGACGCCATTGATAACACTTTGATTTTTTCTCTACAGCCCCGTCAATCAAATCCATGCTGATTGGCCGTATTATACTTACCAGTCGCGTTAGCTCCAGAAACGGAACCTGATGTTTCACTGCCTGCCTGAACTTTTTCGCGCGTAGCCAGATAGCCCTTGGCGGTAAACCCCGACAGGTACGACCCGGCCCGATTGGTCGCGATCAGTTCGCCCTTGTTGGTCTCCAGCGGTGTGACCCGCCAGAGTGCCCGCAGAGAAAGCCCGACCTTGTCCCCATCTTTGTGCGGAGCAGCTTCGGCGAGCAGCACCACGGTGCCGGGTTGAAAGAGGGTTTCGTCCATGGCAAACTCGGCGCGATTTTTTCGATAGAAATCGACCTGATTGAAGGTTGGCATAAAATCACGCTGACTGACCGCGCTGGTAAAGCCCTTATTGCTGACAATCGCCTGTTGCAGGGCACTTTCCAAACGATTGAGAAATTTCTTGTCGAGCGATCCATTGACCGCACGGCTCTGTATCACCACGCTGACCTCGCCACTTGCCGCATTGGGATCACCGGCCACATTGGCGCGGTAGGCAGCCACCAGTTCACGCGCCAAGCTGTAGGTTAAACGATCAAGCGATTGATAGGGACGCTCTTCGACCCCTTCGGGGATGCTGTTGGATTTCGCCTTGGCCTGAAACTGCAGCACCGCCGGCAGACCGGCCTCCAGCGGAAATTCTGCTTCGGCCAGCAAACCCGGGATGGTTTTGCCCTGCGCATCGCTGGCGGTCACCTGCACCTTGATCTGCTTGAGAACCTCATCCTGCGCTGTCGCCACCTGATAAACGGTCAGATCATTTAAGTAAGAACGTTTTTGCGCCGATTGTCCGGCAAAGGTCAACGGCTGTTTTTCTCGCAGTTCAAACCAGTTTTGGCGACTCAAAGGATAAATTTCACGGCTCTGGCGCAGCTTCATAGTCAAACGTTCGGTCGTGTACTCTTCGAGTCGATTGCCCGGCTTACCCTGTAAGGCCGAAGCCGAAACCACTGCCGCCGGTGCCATAGCCTTTACCCCGGCAGATTGCTGGGTGGCCAGTTGATTGACCAAGGTACCGACCTGATTGGCAAAAAGCTGCTCCGGGGTTAAACGCGGAGCGCAGGCGGAGAGGAGTAGTAAAAGGCTACAGAGAATAAAACCAAGATATCGACGTTTGCGCATTACGCCCTCCTGTTGGGGTTGAATTATATATCTACAATAGAGTCATCGAAGGTTTTAGGTTGTTTTCAAATAAAAGTTTGGGGCATCGCGGCTAGAAGCCCCTCCCACAAAATCAGATACTAACAGCCCTGTGGGAGGGGCCTCCTGGCCGCGAGGGTTATAAGCTTTCAACAATCACAAATAAGCCGCTGGAAGTTGCACGATATTATCCGCCAGCAGTTCAATTTTCTCTGAATTATTAACCAGAATACCGTAACGGGCATTGGTTTCAGCCAAAAAGGTTTTCAGCGGGCCGAGCATGCGCTGGGTCACCCTGGTACCGAGTTTCACTTCTAGCGGAATAACCCCAAAGGGGCCATCAATAATCAGATCAATCTCGGAACGATCGCGGGTGCGGTAAAAATTGAAATCGATCCCCGCTTGCAGGGTGCATTGCAGACCACGGATGACCTCTTCGATCACAAAGGATTCAAACGATGCTCCGGCGACCGGATGAACCAGCAGCGGGTCGAGCTCATCAATCTTAAGCAAATGATGCAGAACCCCCTGATCACGAAAAAACCCCTTCGGCATCTTCTGCACTTTTTTTAAACTGTTCTTCTCGAAACTACGCAGATTCCGCCAGATGAAAGTGTTATGCAGAATCTCCAGGTATTCGCGCGCGGTCACCGAGCTTACCTCTAAGGCTCTGGCGATCACCGACTGATTGATAATGTTGCCGGAATAATGCGAGAGACTTTGAATGAAAAGCCGAAAGTTATGCGTATTAAGTCGCGGGAAAAGCCGCTGAATGTCACGCCTTATGTAATCTGCAAAATATTCATCCATCCACAAACCATGAAAAACCGGCGTGCCCTGCCCTTTGAGGCGCGGTTCGGGGTAGCCGCCTAACAACCAGTGTTCATAGGTCTGCGCTGAGGTTACTTCTGTTTTTAAAGCGGTCAGTTGTTCTGCAGAGGTTGTGCCGTCGATTAACAACTGGTAGAGATTTGAAAGGGGCTGTTCGGTAAATTCGGTTGTTTTAAATGGCCAAAGCTCGACCGTGGCGATACGTCCGGCCAGGCTTTCAGACAAGCCTCTGACAATTTCCGGCGAACTGGACCCGGTAAGCAGAAACCGTCCGCAAGCCTGACGATCTTCATCGATAACGCCGCGCAACACCTGAAACAGTTCCGGAAACTGCTGGGCCTCGTCAATGATGGTTTTTTCGCGCTGCCGGGCCAAAAAACCTAAGGGATCACTACTGATCAACTGATAATCATCGGGCCGCTCCAGATCATAATACTTCCAGTCGGGGCAGACCG
>JAKIUS010000102.1 GCA_021647445.1 Geopsychrobacter sp.
GACCACGGTGGTATCGAGAATCGCCATGAAGGAACCGACCATCACAATCAGGGTCAGAACCGTTCTGAACCCGACCGAAATCTGCTCGTGAATCTCTCTATTGGGGTCAGTTGTCATCCGTCCTGCCGCCGGATTTCAACCTCGCCGCCCAGCCCGACCCGCAACTTGTCGAGTGGTCCCTCGGTAATTTGAATCCGCACCGGGATGCGCTGGGCTACCTTGGTAAATTCACCGGCGGAGATATCACGTGGTGCCAGGGCGAAGGTCGCCGCCGAAGCGGGCATGATCCACTCGACCTTGCCCTGCCAACTCTGGTTTGGATAGGCATCAATCTGAATATTAACCAGCGCCCCGGGCAGCACTCCATCCAGCTTATTCTCTTCAAGCAGTGCAATCAGATAAAGATCCTGCGGATTGATCAGGGCGTAAACCGGCTGTCCCGCCGCCAGATTGGCATGATCGCCGACCAGTCGCTTGGCGATGCGACCGCTGATCGGGCTGCGCAACGCGGTCGCATCCAGATCCTGGCGGGCACTGTCACGTCCGGCCTGTAATTGCTGGATCTGCTGGGCACTGCCCGCTAATTGACGATCAATTTCTGCCAACTGGGTGGCACTATTGTTGACCAGCTGCCGCTTAATTTGAGCACTGGCAATCGCCGAATCGAGGGCTTTGCTTTGGCGCTTCAACACCAGGCCTTCGGCTTTCTTGCTCTCTAGTTCCGTTTCAAGCTTTTCAAGCCGTTGCCGGGCGATGGCCTGCTGTTGATAGAGATTTTGTAACCGCTGCTGATCACGCTGCAACTGCTCAACGACCACATCCAGGCTGGTAATTCGCGCACCCTGCGCCAGTTTTTCATTCTTGAGCCGTTCGATCTCACGTCCGGCAAGTTGTCGCTGCAATTTAAATTCTTCCGCCAGACGCTGACGTTTCAAGCCCAGGGCAGCACGCCTTTCCCCCTGTGCCGCTAACTCGGCATCAAGCCCTTGCAGCGCCAAGCGGTAATGACTGTCATCAAGCTGCGCCAGCAACTCACCCACCGCGACCCGCTCTCCCTCCTGCTTCTTCAAGGTCACTAACTGGCCCTTGACCCGATCGAAGCCGACATTGGTCAAGCTGTCACTAGCGACAAAGACGGCATTGGTCAGGGCATAGTGCATGCGATGCCGAACGAAGTTAAACAGCCCAACGAGCAACAACAGGATCACGCCCCCTAAGAGTATGAGAGCTACACGCTGACGTGTAGAGCGGGTTTTGGTTTCAGTCATGACACAACCTTTGAATTGCTGGGAATCGGGCCGCAACCCTGATTCAATAACTGGAGAATATGTTCAGCCACCACAACAGGGTCGGCATGCTGAGGTTGATAGCCGGGCAGGAACCCTTTTAAGGGGAGGAAATTAAAATGATGAACAACCAGCCCGATCAGCGAGCAGCCGAGCAAGAAGGGATCGAGGTCTGGATTAAGTTGCCGGCAGAGTCTGGTTAATTCGCTGGTCAGTTCAGAAAAGACCGTCTCGGCGACCAGCTGCAAGCGTTTGGCATCGCCATCAAGCAGTTCACGCAATAACAGGCGGCTGAAGGTGCAGTCACGAGCCAACTCCTGACAAAGCAGGTGGACCAAAAGTCGCAGGCACTCTTTAGCACTTTGGTCCGAGCGCAAAATCTGCAACATCTTTTCGGCCCGCTGTGCAAAGGCCTGCTGCATCGCCGCCAGATAGATTCCATCCTTGTCCTCAAAATGATGGTAAAGGCTGGCGACATTCATCTCACAAGCCAACGCCAAGTCACGCATGCTGACCCCGGCATAACCGGCGGCGCTAAACTGCTCAATTGCCACTGTCAGCAGTTCAGTGCGGCTTTTACGCGCCGGGCGACTCATGGTGCCCCCCCCGCGAGCAAGAGATCCCGTCCCAGGGAATTATCGAGTCTGGCACGTGCCTGCAACTCGCCAAAAATCGAGTTCTGCAGATCGGTTTCTGCGCGGGTTAATAGCTGACGCGCATCGAGCAGGTCACTGGTTGCAATCAGTTGTTCCTGATACTGCAGAACCGAGAGACGCTGATTTTCCCGCGCCTGTGCTAAAGCTGTTTGCGCGGTCTGACGATTGGTGCCGGCCAGTTCAAGATCGAGCAGCGATGCTTCGACTTCCAGCTTGACGCGATCCTCGATCTGTTGCAAGACTGCCCGCCGCGCTGCCACCTGATGATTAGCAGCGGCACTCCGCGCCCGATCAGCCCCACCTGCAAACAGATTCCAGTTCAGTTGCAGACCGATACTGGCATTATCGAGATTACGGTAGGGATTGGCTGAGGTTGCAAAATCGTTCCCCGCGCGTTGATAGGCTCCGACCAGATTCAACTGGGGCAGATTACGACTTTTGGCCAGCGTGACCTCTGCTTCTGCGGCGGCAATCGCCGAGCGGGCCGCAATAATCTCACAACGCTGCGCCAAGGCCTTCGGGATCAAGACCGTAAGACGATCACTTACCGGGCCCGCAAGTACAACCGGCTTGAGTTGAAATTTTGTTTCGAGAGGCCGATCGACCAACAGAGCCAGACGACTGGCGGACAGACGTTGACGACTTAAACGCCGTTGACGAAATTGTCTGGCCGATGCGAGAGCAACCTGAGCCTTGAGCAGATCATTGGCCGGGATCATCCCTTCATCAAACAGCGCCTGGGCATCCTTAAGATGATTCTGCAACTGACCTAAGGTCTCATCAGCAACCTTGAGCATCTCAGCCTGCTTTAAAAGATCCAGATAAGTCAGTTCCACCTGTAATTGCAACCGACGCGCGGCTAACTGCAGATCAAAACGAGCCAGATCGACACCGATGTCAGCCAATTGCTGGTGGGCGCTCAGGGCAAACCCACTGAAGAGTGGCTGAGTCAGGGTCAACTGATAATGCGCCAGGGTCTTGTCATTGACACTAAATTCGGTGCCGTTAAACCGTTCGAACGGTTGCTCTTTAAGCCGCTGATAGCTGCCTTGCAACTGCAACTGAGGCAAACGATCTCCCCCGGCCGCTCGCTGCTGCTGCTGGCTGGCCGCCAATTGCTGCTGCATCTGTTTGAGCAATGGATGATTCCGGGCCGCACGGGTCAGAGCCGTCTGCAGGTCAAGGGATTCTGCCCTCAGGCTGACTGGAGAACCCAGCAACAGAATCGCCAGACTCAAAAAACATAAGCAGAACAAACGACAATGCCACAACATACAGCCACTCCTTTATATTCCCAAACGAACGTTCGGTAACATAAAAGAAAGGTCGTCTGACTGTCAAGCAGGTTTTATAAAATCCTGCCACGGTGAACAGCAATGGGGACGGTGGGATGGTATACTTAGGAAATTTGCTAATATTAATTTTATTCAGGTTCAATATGTTCGCTTTTCCAAAAATATATTTCGCGCTCTTAAGCTTGCTTCTTTTGCTGATCATGCCGGCACTGAGTCGCGCCGATCATGCACAGAACATTCTTCTGACGCCTGAGGAACGGGCCTGGTTGCTCGACCACCCGGTTGTGCAAGTCGCCTTTGATAAAAATTTAGCCCCTGTCGAATACCGTGACAAAAAGGGCCATCCTCAGGGACTCAGCGCCGATTATCTACAGCGTTTTGGTACGCGACTCGGCATCCGCTTTGAGATCCCAAAATTTACGAACTGGACACAGGCCATGACCGCCCTTAAATCGGGACGAGTGGATATGGCTTCAGCGATTCAGGTGACCGACGAACGGAAAAAGTATCTCGACTTCACCAGCAGCTACCTCTCATTACCGATCTCGGTATTTACCCGTGAACAAGCGCTCTATATTGCCTATCTGGTTCAATTCGAGGGGGCGAAGGTTGCTGTGGTGGATGGGTATCCCATCAAAGAGTACCTCTTGCGCGATTACCCCCTGATTGAACTCGTAACGGTTAAAAGCATCGAAAAAGGTCTTGAACTTCTAGCGGAAGGACGGGTTGATGCTTACATCGGCAGCCAGGTCGCGACCAGCTATGCCCTGACCCGTGGCGGATTTGCCAATATTAAAATCGCCGGCGATACTCCATATCACTATGAATTATCGATGGCCGGACGCAAGGATCAGCCCTTGCTGACCTCCATTCTGCAAAAAGCCCTCGATAAAGTATCGCCTGAAGAACGTAGCCGGATGCTGCAGCGTTGGTTTGCGGTGAACTTCGAACACCACTTCGATTATGCCCTGTTCTACAAGATCGGCATTCCGTTGCTCTTGCTGCTCGGATTGTTTATCTACTGGAACCGAAGGCTATCACGCGAAATCGGTTTGCGACACAGCTCAGAAAGACGCTTTCGCAGCCTGATCGAAGGTTTTTCCCTCGATTATATGTTCTTTGCCTATGATCTGGACGGCACCCTAAACTATCTGAGTCCATCGGCAGAACAATTCACGCACCTTAAAGCCAGTGATTTAATCGGCAAAAAATGGCACAGCCTCCCCTTTGCCGACCAGGTAGAGAACCAACTGAAACAGATCGATAAGGCGGTCAAGCGCGGCGAAACCCCACCCGCAGTCGAAATAGAATTCAATGCAAGGGATGGCAGTTGGCGTTGCTGGCGCATCAGCGTCCATCCCAATTTTGATGAGAACAATCAACCGATCGGGGTCGATGGCATCGTCAACGAGATAACAGAACAGAAAATAGCCGGACTAAAACTGTTACAGGCCAAGGAAGCGGCTGAGTCAGCGAGTCGAGCCAAAAGTCGCTTTCTGGCCAGCATGTCTCATGAGTTGCGGACTCCCCTCACCTCAATCCTGGGCTATTCCTACCTGCTACAAAAGAAAACTGATCTGCCGGATCAGGTCATGCGAAAGATTAAGACCATCCATAACAGCGGCCAACACCTAGGCAAAATGATCAACGATGTTCTGGAAATTTCGCGGATCGAAGCAGGGCATCATGACCTCCATATCGAATCCTTTGAACTTCGCCCCTTTCTGGTTGAAATCAGGGAGATGTTCCAGTTACAGGCCCAAGAACAAGGTCTGCAGTTAATTTTTGATTTGCCGGAAAATTTTCCCGAAACAATTTCGACAGATCAGGGGAAACTCCGACAAATCCTGATAAACCTTCTCGGGAATGCCTGTAAATTTACCGAAGAAGGCAAGATCCAAGTCAAATTGGACTGGCACTGGCTGAATGAGAGCCACATCGAGTTGCAAGTAACGGTCGAGGATACGGGCCCAGGCATCTCCTCCGCCGAACTGTTAAATCTCTTTCAGCCATTTGAACAAGGGAGAGCCGGCCGCAAAAAAGGCGGAACTCATCTCCCGGTCCGAATTCGACCCTTCGTCTCGAAGGATGGCGACCCGTGGTTTTTCCCTCTGCTCAAGCAGGGCCTGGGCAGTGGCCTCCGGGGTAAAGGGCAGATGATAGCCGGGGCCGGTACGGTCAAAGATATGTTCTTTTTCCTCATCGGCACAGGCGGGCTTCATCTGCAGCCGTTCCAGCTGGTGGCTGGTCTCTTCCCACTCCTGCCTGAGCACTACCATCGCCTCATCCACAACCAGTTCACCGTTATACTGGATCCGGATCTGTCTTTTTGCAGTCGTGGTTCCCAGAAGAACAGAGGGAACCTCGGCCTCGGCCAGAATTGTTTTGATTGTATCAAGATCGCTTTGCCTGCATTCGATGACCAGGCCCAGCTCTTCGGTAAACAGGGCGGATATCGCCTCGGCCTCACCCTGAAGATCCAGGTCGAGGCCACAGTTGCCGGCAAAGGCCATCTCCAGCACCGTGGTGATCAGGCCGCCGTCACTGCGGTCATGGCCGGCCAGGACAAGATGCTGTTCAATCATTTTCTGGACCGCTGCAAAGGCCCGGCGGATAAGATCAGGATCATCCATGTCCGGGCAGTCGTTGCCCAGCCGGCCAAGGGTCTGGGCCAGGGCGGTGCCGCCAAGTCGTGTCTTTCCCGGGGCAAGATCAACCAGCAACAGGGCCGACCCCGGCTCCTTGATGTCCGGGGTGACGACCCTGGTGATATCACTTACGGCAGCGTAGGCCGAGATGACCAGTTGCCGGGGAGATTTTACGGTTTCATCGCCGACCATGGTGGCCATGGACAGGGAATCCTTACCGCCGTCAACAGCCATGCCGGTGGCGATCATGGCCTTGGCCATGGCCCGGGCCGCATCGTTTAAGGCCGCGCCTTCTCCTTCGAGCTTGGGCGCCCACATCCAGTTGGCGGAACATTTGACCTGCTGGGGATCGTCGATTTTTGCCCACACCAGGTTGGTCCAGGCCTCGCCCACGGCCATCCGTGCTCCGGCCGCAGGATCAACCAGCATCTTGATCGGCTGCTCACCGATGGCGGTTGCTCCACCCGTGAGTCCGAAATGAGACTGGGCGACCACGGCCACATCCGCCACTGTCAACTGCAGGGGG
>JAKIUS010000103.1 GCA_021647445.1 Geopsychrobacter sp.
CGGGAGGCGCGGGTGTCTCATGGTCATCTCCTGTCCAGTTTCAGGTAACGGCGTGCCGCCGGATTTTCAGGGTCGAGAATGTGCACCGAACGATACAGCCGGGCTGCCTCCTCGGTCTGCCCCTGCAGGGCCTGCAATGCGGCCAGTTCGGCGAGGCAGCGTACGGCCGCGGGGTCGACCGCCAGCATGCGTTTTTGATCAACCGCAACAAGCTGGGTTCGATGCTGGTGGCCGGAGAGAGCCTGTATCTGTTGGAATGCCAATCCGCATCCTACGCGGTTCTGGCCTGCAATGAGGCCGAAAAAGAGGCCAACACCCTGCATGATTCCTATGTCAGTGTTGAGCACCTGTTATTGGCTGTGGCCGAGGCTAGCAGTGATGCGCCCGCACAACGCTGGTTGCGGCGCAACCGGGTCGATCGTGCCCGGCTGCTTGAAGCCCTGCGCAAGGTACGCGGACATCAACGCGTCGAGAGCTCCGATCCTGAAGCGACTTACGAGGCGCTGCAGAAGTACGGTCGTGACCTGGTCGAGGAGGTCAAGGCGGGGGATTTCGATCCGGTGATCGGCCGCGATGAGGAGATCCGCCGTACCATTCGAATTCTTTCACGTAAAACCAAGAACAATCCGGTCTTGATCGGTGAGCCGGGGGTCGGGAAAACCGCGATCGCTGAAGGTTTGGCGCAACGGATCGTCAAAGGGGACGTTCCGGAAGGGCTCAAGCATAAAACTATTTTCTCGCTCGATTTGGGAGCCTTGGTAGCTGGAGCCAAATTTCGGGGTGAATTCGAGGAGCGACTAAAAGCCGTACTCAAGGAGATCCGCGAGAGTGGTGGCCAGATTCTGCTTTTTATTGACGAGCTTCATACCATCGTCGGTGCCGGGAAGACCGAAGGATCGATGGATGCCGGAAATATGCTTAAGCCGATGTTGGCGCGTGGCGAACTGCACTGTATCGGTGCGACGACACTGGATGAATATCGCAAGTATATCGAGAAGGATGCCGCCCTCGAACGGCGCTTCCAGCCGGTGCTCATTGAGCCGCCCACGGTCGATGACAGTATCAGCATTCTGCGTGGCTTAAAGGAACGCTTTGAGCTTTTTCATGGCGTCAGGATTCAGGATAATGCTCTGGTTGCCGCCGCTCAGTTGAGTGATCGCTATATCAGCGATCGTTTTTTGCCGGATAAGGCGATCGATCTGGTGGATGAGGCCTGCGCGACCATTCGGACTGAAATCGATTCTATGCCCGCAGAGCTCGATGCGATTACCCGGCGCGTGCGTCAGTTGGAGATCGAAGAGGCGGCGTTGCAGGGGGAGAAGGATGCCGCCAGTCATGAACGGTTGTCTCTGTTGAGACGTGAACTGGCAGAACTCAAGGCTCAGGAGGCCTTGCTGGCGGCCCGCTGGCAGCAGGAGAAGGGTGGTCTGCAGCAGATTCAGCAGTTGCGCGAAGCGATTGAACGGGCGCGCCACGAACTCGAAGAGGCCGAGCGGAACTATAATCTGCAGCGTGCCGCTGAACTCAAGCACGGTCGTTTGCCAGAGCTTGAGCAGCAATTGAAGGTCAAGGAGACGCAACTCTCCAGCGGCGAACAGGCGGGTCGCCTGCTGCGTGAAGAAGTTACCGAAGAGGAGATTGCGCAAATTGTCGCCCAGTGGACCGGAATCCCCCTGGCGCGGATGGTTGAGAGCGAAAAGGAGAAGCTGGGCCGACTCGATCAACTCCTTCACCGGCGGGTCATCGGGCAGGATGAAGCGGTGCAGCGGGTGTGTGATGCGATTATGCGCGCGCGTGCGGGGATTAAAGACCCGCAGCGACCCATCGGTTCGTTCCTGTTTCTGGGGCCGACCGGGGTCGGCAAGACCGAGCTTGGCAAGGCGCTGGCCGAGGCCCTCTTCGATAGTGAAGAGAACCTGATCCGCATCGATATGTCCGAGTACATGGAGAAACATGCGGTCAGTCGTATGATTGGCGCACCGCCCGGCTATGTCGGTTACGAAGAAGGGGGGCAGTTGAGTGAGGCGGTGCGGCGTAAGCCCTACGCGGTGATCCTGTTTGATGAGGTCGAAAAGGCTCACCCCGAGGTCTTTAACCTGTTGCTGCAGATTCTCGATGATGGTCACCTGACCGATGGCCAGGGACGAACCGTCAATTTCAAGCAGACAGTGATCATCATGACCTCGAATATCGGCTCGCAGCGCCTGCTCGAAGAGATCGGTCCCTCCGGTAATCTTGCCGATAAAACCCGTCAGGCGATTGAGCATGAATTGCATCACCATTTTCGCCCGGAATTTTTAAACCGCATCGATGATACGTTGATTTTTCTGCCGTTGCGGCAGGACGAAATTCTGCAGATTGTCGACCTGTTGAGCGCCCAGTTAGATCAGCGACTGCAGGAGCAGGGGCTGAGTCTGGAGTTGAGTGATGCGGCCAGGAAGTTTGTCGCCGAGGCCTCGTACGATCCGCTCTATGGTGCCCGCCCCTTAAAGCGCTATCTGCAACGTGAACTTGAGACTCTGATTGCGCGCCGGATTATCGCTAACGATTTGCCCGCTGGCAGCCACCTGCAGGTCGAGCTGGTTGATGGTCAGCTTAAAATCTCAGCAATAAAGGTGTAGATTTCCCCCGATGTTGGTGCGGATAAATTTTTTTCTTGATTTTTATAGTTGGGCGCGTATAATTGACCGAAAGAGTCATAATTAAATTCTCATCTTCCCTCAGGAGGTTATCATGCGTATAGATATTCTCTGTAAGCCCGACAGTCGAGGACGTTGTGAAGGAACTTTGAGTAATGTACGTGCGGCGCTCAACAAGATGGGTGTTGAAGCAGAGGTTCATCAGTTTCAGGATAGTCGCAAGTTGATCGACAACCGAATTTACGTTGGTCCGGCGTTATTGATAGATGACCAGGTCAGAATCGCTGGTCGTGTCCCGGATATCGAGGAGATCATTGAGTTTCTGGCCGAGCGGCCCCGCTATATGAAAGAGGTTTCCGAGGCTGTTTGAGGTTTCTCAATACCCATAAAAAACGAAGAAGGGCTCCATCGCTCATGTGATGGAGCCCTTCTTCGTTTTTGTTCTGCTTCATCCGTCGCATGAAGGTGCGCCTTTTCGAGCAGGTTCCCGAGTTTACATTTTGACCTTTCTGGGGTACTCTCTTAGCCTTAACTAACCCCTGAAGGATGTTTGGAAAATGGCGAAAATTTTGCTGGTTGATGATGTTGACCTGTTTCTTGAGCTTGAGCGGTCTTACCTCGAAGGGCTTGATTACGACCTGGTGACAGCCTCTTCGGGGGAGGAGACCTTAGCGCGTATTGAACGGGTCGAGCCCGATATTTTGCTGCTCGATTATTATATGCCTGGGATCGATGGCGACGAGGTCTGCATCACCCTGCGCAAGAATCCACGTTGGCAAAATTTACCGATTATCATGGTTACGGCGGCGGGCAAACCGGAAGAGGTTCAGTGCTGCCTGGCCTCTGGTTGTGATGATTACATTACCAAACCGGTGAACAAGCAGGAGCTGCGTGAAAAGGTTAAGCGTTTGCTCGGCCAGGTGCATCGCCGCACCGTCGATCGGGTGCCACTGGATCTGCCCGTCAGTTTAAGAGGGGATGGCGCGTTGACACAGGCACGTGCTCGCAATATTTCGCACAATGGTCTCTACCTTAAAACTGAAACCCTGCTGCCTGAAAACAGTGTTGTTGAATTGACCCTGGAGCTTGCGGAGGGCAAGTCCCTTGATCTGCTTGGTAAGGTTAAACGTGTCGAGCAGGATGGGAGTAATGGCCTCGGTGTTTATCTGGTTCATCCCGATGCCCAGGGCCGGAAGGAGATCGATTCCCTGGTCAAAGACGGGATGGCTCGGTTGCGTGCCGGCGCGGGTGGTGATACCAGTCTGCATCAGCGTATGCTCGCTTTGGAGCGAGAATGTGCGCGGATGAGGGGCGAGCAGGAGAGCGATCAGCGGCGTATCAGTGAGTTGGAGCAGGAGAATCTAGAATTTGCCAACCAGTTGGTGCAGGTCGAGGATGTCAATAACAACCTGACCAATCTCTATATCGCTTCATCACGGCTTCATTCGACTCTTGATCGCAAGGAGACCCTTGAAATTATAAAAGAAGTTGTGATTAACTTTGTCGGCGCCGAGAAGTTTGCAGTCTTCATTCATGATGAGGCGGAAAAGGTACTGCGTTTCGAGACCGGTGAAGGGTTTGAAGATCATCAGCAGATCCCTGAGGTCAAGATGGGAGAAGGGCTACTTGGTGAGATTGCCGAGAGTAAAGAGAACTATTTTGCCCAAGAGATGACCGGGAGTGAATCGGATGACCCCCTGATACCACTAGTGGCAATTCCGTTAATGATTCAGGGCGAGCTGCTTGGGCTGTTGGCGATCTATCGGCTCTTTATCCAGAAAGAGCAGCTTGCCTCCATCGATTATCAGCTCTTCTCCATGCTCGGTGACCACGCCGCCACAGCGCTTTTTTCCTCGACCCTCTATGGGCGTTCCGAGCGCAAACGCCAGACCTATCAGGGTTTTATGGATCTATTGCTCAAATAGTCAGCACATCCCGCCTTCGACACTCTGGCGGCGTTGCTGTGCTGCTCGAATGCTCACATAACCATGTATGCTCCGCTTCTGCGCTTCTGCGCTGCTCGCGCCTTGCCTGAGCACCAAATTCGGGCGTGCTGAATAGTTGCATAAGTTCAATTCAGCTCGCATCCGCGATCAGTAAACCTTCCTGCAGTGCGAAATTCAATAGCTCGGTGGCTTCTTCCCTGGGGAAACCCGCGCAGAGCTGCTGGCGAGACTGTGCTTTTTGCGCCCGACGCAGCAGTTGCGCAAACTCGGTGGTCAGCACTTCGGTGAAGACCTGAGAGCCGCGCCGAATCATCAGGCCGCTGGTGGACCTCTGCTCGACCAGCTGTTCCCAGCGGGCCAGATCGATTGCCTCAGCTTCTAATGCACCAAGAATCTCACAGCGCAGATCTATCAGGGTGACGCCCTCCGCCAGCTTTAACTTCTGTTGCTGCGCTGGTGTATGTTCGGCCGGCAACGTTTCGGGGCCGAGGAGAGTCTCGGCATACAGATAATGGTAATCAAGGATATCGGCAACCAGTGGCCAGCGTCCCTGCTGGTGGGCGGAACTGAAGCGTTGGCAGAGAAAATCCTTCTGCAGTTGTAGGATAGTTTGTGGTGTCAAGGCTGATGGCGCAAGTAGGGTCTCTTCACCCTGGTTTTTGATCACCCAGTCTCTAAATGCTTCCAGCATATTTAGAGGCGAGATCTGTAGCGATTCACAACAGGGGAGCAGGAAGGCGACGGCGCGGCCCAGGTTGTAAAAAATGTCGGTAGCGGCGGCGAGCAGACTGCAGGCTTTCATCTCACTGGTGGAGAAATCGGGACTTTGAATCAGCAGGTAGGGCGGATGTGGCTCGGCTTTTAGTGTCAGTTCTTGTTGCTGCTGAAAAAGTCGTGTGCCGGGCAAAACCGCGAGGGGGAAGATATCGAGCTGATTGGGGCGATAGTCCAGCGCCTGTTTCAGACTGGCGCAGAAACCGGTATAGCTGTCACCGGGCAGGCCATAGATGAGGTCGAGACCGAAGGTCAGTCCTGAGTTGGCGAGTAGTTCGACCCCGGACCAGAATTTATCGGGATTAATTTTACGATTGAGACCGGCCAGAACTGTGCTGTTGGCTGACTGCAGACCGAGTTGGATGGAACAGGAGAGCTGGCCGAGCAGTTTGATGGTTTTTCGGTCAATGAACTCGGCCTTGGCTTCGAGATGGTAATGTAGTTGAGGTGCATTGTCGATGAGCAGTTGCAGGAGTTGGTGCCCGCGCTTTGGTGGTGCGTTGAAGCTGGAATCGAGAATCCAGACCTGTTCGGTGCCGTTATCGCAGAAGCATTCCAGCTCGGCGGCAAGGCGTGCGACAGGCAGGGGCCTGACCCCGGCTTGTCCCTTGGCGTCATAACAAAAGTTACAATTAAACGGGCAACCTCGTGCCACCTCCCAGAGGACACCGCCATCTGTCGGACGCAGAGTGTTGTTCAGCCATGGGGAGGTCAGTTGGTTGATTGAACAACTGCTGGCCGTCGGCAGTGTCTGGCCTTCACCGGTATAAAGCCCCTCGATCCCCACAAGATCGCGGTCCTCGGCGAGTCGTTGCGCTAACTCTGCAAAGCTCTCCTCCCCTTCGCCACGCAGCAGGGCATCGAAGTTGCCGCTGCTGAGGATACGGCGACTGTCGGCACCCGCGTCGGGGCCGCCTGCCAGCAGGAACGGATCGGCCCCTGAAGACTTGAGATCACGAGCCAGATTAAGAATACGGATGCGATTCCACGACGAGATGGAGAAG
>JAKIUS010000104.1 GCA_021647445.1 Geopsychrobacter sp.
AGATTTATGTCCCATGGCGGTTGCGCACGAAAAACGGCCGCCCCCTTAAAGGGACGGCCGTAATTTTTATGGAGCGGGAAACGAGATTCGAACTCGCGACGTCAACCTTGGCAAGGTTGCACTCTACCACTGAGTTATTCCCGCACAAAAGTGCCCGATCTCTCGGGCGGGGATATGTATAGCAAAGGCTCTCGAACCTGTCAAGCGGGGTTTCCCTGAGATGCAGGCTGTGATCTCAGTGCACGAAAAACGGCTGCCCCTTTAAAGGGACAGCCGTAATTTTTATGGAGCGGGAAACGAGATTCGAACTCGCGACGTCAACCTTGGCAAGGTTGCACTCTACCACTGAGTTATTCCCGCACAAAAGTGCCCGTTGTGCCGAGCGGAGATATGTATAGCAAAACGCTTACAAGAGTGTCAATAAAAAAGGTCGCGACGGTGAAAAAAATAATATTCTTTATATTTTTCAACAACTTAAATAAAAAAACTTCTAACTTCCTGCAATGACTTCAATCGAGTTGCCCAGAGTAACGATGGTAATAAGTCAGGTATTTTTTTACCCGCTCAACATAATGACGGGTCTCAGCATAAGGGGGGATGCCACCATAGCGTTGAACCGCGTTAGGACCAGCGTTGTAGGCGGCCAGGGCATGATCAAGATTACTGTCAAAGGTGTCGAGCATCTGCCGCAAATAAAAGGTTCCACCGTAGATGCTCTGCCCCGGATCAAAGGGATTGGAAATGCCTATCTCACGAGCCGTGGCCGGCATCAACTGCATCAAGCCCTGAGCACCCTTACTTGAGACAACCCCAGGATCAAAATCACTCTCCACCTTGATCACCGCCTTCACCAGCGCTGAATCGAGGTGGAAGCGCTGCGCATAATAATCGATGAGGGTTAAAAGGTTCGCCTGATGGCCATCGGCGCGATAAAAGCGATAGGTCGACGACGTCGGTACATCGGTGAAGTGTACGCGACCGGAAGCATCGACATAACGATAGATGGTGGCGTAAGACCAGGAACTGGCAAACAACAGGAATATAAGGATAAAAAGGACACGCATGAGTTTATTTATAAATGATTAATCTTTAGAGGACAACTCTTTATAATATCGACTCGCCTATTTCTTGACATCCTTAAGAGCGCAACCCGATAATGGTTGTTTGGTCAACAGATGGAGTAACTATTCAGCCTCTTTCGAAATGGGTTCACGGATCCCCATAGCAGGGGGTATTTGTCGCCAGGGATGGCGACATCAAGCCCAATAGATGAGTGAATGCGTCCTTTGATATGTGGGTTACGAGACCATTTTATACTGAATAGATTGCCAGATTAATTAATATGTCTTTAACCTGTGAGAATATTTAACATGAAGCTTACGGCTGATTTTTTGGTGATCGGCAGTGGAATTGCGGGTCTGAGTTACGCGTTGAAGGTTGCGAAAAGAGGTTCGATATTACTGGTCACCAAGCGGCAGATCGATTTTACCGCAACCCGTCTGGCCCAGGGCGGGATCGCGGCAGTTTCAAGTGAACAGGGTGATTTTGCGGCTCATGCCGAAGACACCATGGTTGCCGGGGTCGACCTTTCGCATCGCGAGATCGTTGATATGACTGTCGGCATGGGGCCAAAGGTCATTGAAGACCTGATAAATTGGGGGGTGAATTTCAGCCGCAACGATCAGAATGAATATGACATGACCCGTGAGGGCGGTCACAGCCAGCGCCGGATTTTCCACACAAAAGATGCCACCGGCCGCGAGATTGAACGTGCCTTAGTTGCGGCTGTGCAGAAACACCCCGCAATTCAGGTTCTCGAAAACCATATCGCTATCGACCTTATTACCGAAGAGAAACTGCAGCGTAATCCCAACGCAAAAAACCGCTGTCTCGGAGCCTATGTTCTTGATATTGAAGGTGAAGAGGTCATCACCATTGGCGCTCGTTTTACGGTGTTAGCGACCGGTGGTGCCGGTAAGGTCTACCTTTATACCTGCAACCCCGATGTCGCGACGGGCGACGGAGTCGCCATCGCCTGGCGCGCCGGAGCTGCGGTAGCCAACATGGAGTTCATGCAGTTTCACCCGACCACCCTCTACCATCCCAAGGCCAAATCTTTTTTGATTTCTGAAGCGGTGCGTGGTGAGGGAGCCATCCTGCGCCGACGGGATGGAACGGCCTTTATGGCCGACCAGCACCCCTTAAAAGACCTGGCTCCACGCGATATTGTCGCGCGCGCCATTGATCACCAAATGAAGAAATATGGTGACGATTGCGTCTTTCTCGATATGACCCATCAAGATGCCGACTACATTCGTGATCGCTTCCCCACGATCTATGAAACCTGTCTCAGCTACGGTATCGACATGACGCAAGAGCCGATCCCGGTTGTGCCCGCCGCCCACTACCTTTGCGGTGGCGTCCAGGTCGACAGTTACGGTGAAAGCGGTGTCTCCAACCTGTTTGTAATCGGCGAAAGCGCTTGTACCGGCCTGCACGGGGCCAACCGGCTTGCCAGCAACAGCCTGCTCGAAGGAGTGGTGTTTGCCCAACGTGCAGCAGAAGCATCACTGCAGCGCCTTGCGACCTCAAAGAGCGACTTTCCGAGTATCGCCCCTTGGGACAGTGGCAATGCAACCAACAGCGACGAAGAGGTGATCGTCACCCATAACTGGGAAGAGATCAGACGCTGCATGTGGAGCTATGTCGGCATTGTACGCTCCAACAAGCGGCTCTGTCGTGCACTCAAGCGCATTCAGCTGATCCAGCAGGAGATCATCGAATATTATTGGGATTTCCACCTGACGTAAGATCTCATTGAGCTACGCAATATCGCCACCGTCGCCGAACTGATTGTTAAGAGCGCCCTGCAACGCAAAGAGAGTCGCGGTCTTCATTTCACCCTCGACTACCCACAACGGGATGATCTGCATTGCAAGCAGGATACCCTGATACCAGGTGCCACATCCGAAACCTGAACCATTGAACTACAGGACAAACAGATGAGTATTGATGAAATACGGACCGCAATTAACCGCATCGACAACGACTTGCTAACACTCTTTAACGAGCGCGCCGCACTGGCTCTTGAAATTGGGCATATCAAGAAAAACCTGGCCCTGCCGATCTACGATCCGCGTCGTGAAAAATTGATTTTTGAACGAATGCGTCAAGACAATCCCGGACCATTAGATAATGCCGCCATTGTCCGACTGTTCGAACGAGTGATTGACGAAAGTCGTAGTCTGGAACGTGCCAAGAGCAAAAAAGGATAATTGAGATGATCGTCGTAATGAAAAAACAGGCAAGCGAGAAAGAGCTGGAGAGAATCAAGGAGTTTCTGGTTGAACTCGACTGTGATTTTCATCAGTCAACCGGTAGTGAGCGGGTTATTTTAGGTGTGGTCGGTGATACCAACACCATATCCGTTGAACAGATCCGCGCTCAAGAGGGCGTGCTGGAGGTTTTCAGAATTCCAAATGAGGACTGAAATTCCCTTAAAATCAAAAGTCAAGATCGTCATCCTCGCGAATGCGGGGATCCACGCCGGGCGCGATGAATCTCGCCCCTACGGTCGGTGGAATGACGAAAATGAGTAGCACCGAAAAAGGCTTGGACTAAAGTCCATAATTTTTACTAGCGTGTTGAAACAATAAAAAAAACAGATAAAATTTGTTCTAGCACAACAACTTACACTCAACTTCTTCATTATCCGCATAAAGGAATGGCCCGCCTTAAGACGAGCCATTCTTTTATATGCAATATTTTAAAACTGAAGATCAACCAACAATCTCGGTCCGGGTAAAGACCGAACGCAGCACCTGCCCCGCCCCCTCGATATTTTCACGAGCGCCCTCTTCACGATCAACCAGGGTCACGACCCCGAGTACCACCAGGCCTTCTTCTTCGGCGCGCTCAACCGCTTTCAAGGAAGAACCGCCGGTCGTCGTGACATCCTCAACAATGACAACGCGCGAGCCAGCCGGCAGGTTCTTACGCCCTTCCAGCCACTGGCCAGTCCCATGGCCCTTGGGCTCCTTGCGGATGATGAAGGCATGCACCGGCTGGCCATCGAGTTCGGCTGCGATTGAGGTCGCGGTGGCGATGGGATCGGCACCAAGAGTCAATCCGCCGACACCATGAATCGGTCCCTCAAATTTTTTGACTTCTTCCCAAAAAGCCTTGCCCGTCAGCAGACCACCCTTGGCGTGCAGGGTTGTCTGCTTGCCGTCGAAGTAAAAGTTACTCTTGCGGCCCGAGGCCAGAGTGACCTCACGCTGTTCGTAGGACATTTCTAAAATAATCTTCTTCAGTTCATCTTTAACGCTCATGATTCTCTCCATTTATATTCAATAAGGAGTGAGGTGGAAACTTAACTCCTCACAGCATTTAAAACAATCCCAACTGTTTATCTGATTTCATCCGGGGAAATTTAACCGGGTAATGACCATTAAAACAAGCGTCACAGAAGGTCGAGCAACCTTCCCCTGTGGCCCCGACTGACTTATGCAGACCCTCTTCAGAGAGATAACCCAGGCTGTCCGCCGTGACATAGCGGGCAATCTCTTCATTGCTATGCGAGGCCGAAATCAACTCTTTCCGCGAGGGCGTGTCGATGCCATAAAAACAGGGGTAACTGGTCGGTGGGCTCGAGATACGCAAATGAACCTCACTGGCCCCGGCATTGCGCAGCATCTTAACGATCTTGCGCGAGGTGGTCCCCCGCACGATCGAATCATCAACAACAACCACCTTTTTCCCTTCGAAAAGTTCACGCACCGGATTGAGTTTGAGCTTGACGCCGAAGTGACGGATCGACTGCTGCGGTTCAATAAAGGTCCGGCCGACATAATGGTTACGAATCAAACCGAGCTCAAAGGGAATGCCGGACTCTTCGGCATAACCCATCGCCGCAGGCACTCCGGAATCGGGCACCGCGATGACCAGGTCGGCCTCAACCTGATGCTCCCGGGCCAGTTGACGCCCGGATTCCTTGCGGACGCTGTAAACGTTCCGACCGAAAATCAGGCTGTCTGGACGGGCAAAATAGACATATTCAAAGATACAGGGGGTCGGATTCGTCTCTTTGAAGGGGGCAAAAGACTTCATACCGGTCTTGTCGATCACGATCATCTCACCCGGTTCGATCTCGCGGATGAATTCGGCATCGACCAGATCGAAGGCGCAGGACTCAGAGGCGACCACGTAGCCGCCATCGAGGCGCCCGAGGCACAGCGGCCTGAACCCGTTGGGATCACGCACCGCGACCATGCGGGTTTCAGTGAGAAACAACAGGCTGTAAGCTCCCTTGACGGTATGCAACGCCTCACAGATCCGCTCAATCAATGAATCGGATTGCGCCCGGGCCAGCAGGTGGATAATCGTCTCGGTATCTGCTGTCGTTGAAAAGATTGAACCGGTCTGCTCGAGACGGTTACGCACCTCTTGGGCATTAACCAGATTGCCGTTATGCGAGATTGCGATGCTACCGCGCGAATAATCGACCATAATCGGCTGGCAGTTTTTAACATCATTCCCCCCGGCCGTCGAATAGCGCACATGGCCAATCGCAGCCTTTCCCGGCAGGTGATCGAAGACCTGGTTTTTCTTAAAGACATCTGAGACCAGTCCCAACCCTTTATGTGCGCGGAGGCGGTAACCGTCAGAAGCGACGATGCCACAACCTTCCTGACCGCGATGCTGCAAGGCATAGAGACCGAGATAGGTCAGATTAGCTGCTTCCGGATGACCGAAAACGCCAAAGACCCCGCATTCTTCATGTAATTTATCGAACATTTATTATCCTAAAGCAGGTTCTCGCGAACGTAATTGATTGCATTTTTGTAGAGCCAGAGACCCATCCCCTCTTCCGGTAACTCTTCACGCGTCCAGCGCGGATGCTGGGTGTAGTGAACATAGGCTTCGGGATGCGGCATCAGTCCGAACAGACGTCCGGTGGGATCGCAGACACCAGCGATGGAATTGATGCTGCCGTTGGGATTGGCCGGAAACTCCATGGTCGCCAAAAAATCGGCATCCGCGTAGCGTAATGCAGTCAGATGCGCCTCTTCAATCTGTGTCAGGGTCGCATCACCATCGACGACAAATTTCCCTTCGCCATGGCGTACCGGCAGATAAATCCCTTCAAGATCACGGGTATAGATGCAGGGGGATGCCTTGTCGGTCTGCAGATAGACCCAGCGATCAACAAAACGGCCAGTATCATTATGGGTCAAGCTGCAGGTCTGTTGCTGATAATTCTGCTCGGCGGCGGGCAGCAGACCCATCTTGATCATCAGTTGAAAACCGTTACAGACCCCCATGA
>JAKIUS010000105.1 GCA_021647445.1 Geopsychrobacter sp.
ACGTGACGCATTACTTCAGTTTCTCGAAAACCTCTAAAATTATGCAAACCCTAGATGCGTGGACCGCCTTGCAAAATGCCCCTGATGCACAATAGCTTGCATAATAATTGACCTTGGATAATTGCGGCCGATGGTGAGGGGACGGATGGCTCGCTCGGCGACATTGTTATCGAGGCGAGCATCGGGGTCGGCCAGATAGTTTTGCAGGTAGGGGGCCAGCCCCTGATAGTAGTTTAAGGCCTGGCTGAATTTTGATTTAGGCAAGAGTCCGCCCTTGAGGATGCGATTTTCAACCAGTGCCGACACTTCCACCAGAATTGGTTTTTCGAGTTCGCGCCGGATACGTAGCCGCTCTTCAGAGGATCGGGCCCAGGCAACACGCTCCAGCATGAACAGATAACGGATTTTACGCAGAATCCGGCGCCGCAACTCCGGGTCGCCATTTTCCGCCTCAACAAATTTACGACGCACGTGGGCCATGCAAGGGCACTAAGTGATATCCTCGAATTGTGCCAATTTTACGTAAGCACCGTATTTATCGGTATGCAAAAAACCGTGATAGTCGTTTAAAGCTTTCAGCGGATGTTCATGATTGCGATTGATCTGAAATTCGAAGAATCGATAGGGAGGGTCACCGCCGCCGCCACCGACATAGACCCACATATAGGCTTGCTGACAGCGGCTTTTGCCTTTAACCTGAAGTCGGATCGGGGTTTCATCAACAAAAATAGTTCCGCTTGACAGAACCTCCGCTCTCATCGCCTCGTAAAGTGGCGACAAGGCCGCCCCCAGGGTGAGAACCCACTTTGAAAGGGTTTGGCGGCTAATGCAAACATCGGCGCGCTTAAGAATTTCCACCAAACGATAAAGCGGCAGATGATCAGTGAATTTAGCGACCAGGATATAGGCCAGCAGGCTCTCATCGGCCGGACAGCGGTCAATGATCGCATCAGGCAGCGGCGCAACCTTGACGCCAAGTTCCGGAGCCGCCTTGGAGACATATTTAGGCCGCGCATATTCGCGGATATAGAATTGTTCCGGCTTGCGCGCCAGCTTGCGACTGACCTCAAAACCGATTTGAACCAAAGGATCACCGGTCTCCGGGCAGAACTTCTCTTCCTCGGGGATATCGAGTTCAATCCGTTTGACCGGCAGGTTGTCGGGATAGGAAATTGCATCCTTGCCTTATTTTTCTTATTCTTACGCCGCTTGAAGTGGACCTCTTCCTGCTCGGGTTCGACCTTCGTATTTTGCGAATCTAAGTCAAAACCCGGAAGCAGGGGTTGATCATGCAGGTCAATCAACCGCTCACTCTTGGCGCCGAAGACCTGCCTTTGTAGCCAGGTCAATTGCTCTTTTAGGGTCAAAAGATTCGCTTCTAGGGCATGGATGCGTTGATCCTTCTGCTGGAGAATTTCGAGAAAGTTGGGTGCTTCCGCACTCTTTTTAACAGCGTTAGACATGCCGGAAATCTAGCATATTTCATCATTTATTTAAAGAGATAAATAGCTATTTTAAAAGAGAAAACCGCTTGTTTAGACGCCGAGGGATCACCCCTTCGAGAAGCATGAGAAACTGCTGACGTGAGAGTTTTTTCTCACCGTCAAAACAGTTTGAGAAGGTCCCCATTTCCAGTCGTTTATACCAGATAACAAAACCATCCCCCTCAAAGGAGAGGATTTTGATCAGGTTGCGGCGGCGGTTCAGGAAAAGAAAGAGAGCGCCAGAAAGGAGTTGGCCGGGATAGGCACATTCAACGAGAGATCCCAGGCCCTCAAAGCCTTTGCGCATGTCGACCACCTGATCATACAGATAAATCGGCTGTAACCCGGAAGGGCGCATACTAGACCCGCTTCAGGACAGTGAGGACTTCGCCCAACAGGTTCCCATCGAACCCGGATGCGACATGAACATAAACACCATTGCACGAAAGTGCCAGGGGCGCTGCCGCAAACTCCAGCTCAACAAACCGTGCGGGTTGTTGTACGACCGGCAAAGCCAGTCGTTTGCGCCAATAGAGAAACCGATGATAGTTTACGGCATGATCACGGCACCAGGCGGCAATACTCAAACCGCTTTCGCGGCATGCCGAAACTTTTTCAGACCATTCTTCTTGTCGGACAACTGATGACATGCTTTAGCCTCCCCGGATTTGATGGTGGAGGCCAGTGTAGGGAACTGGGCAATGAACGACAATATGGTGCTCGGTTGACGCTTACGTTGCAGCAAAGTGTTGAGGTACATGTTAACCGGCCTTTACTGAAGGACAACGATGTTCATCACTTGTTTGTTAGAACTGAAGCGGTTGATCCTTGACCAAAAGAGTCAAAAGGAGACCTGACCCTGAAGAACGTGCAGTGCTTCAAAATGGAAAATATTCTGGGTTGTCCCGTTGTTGTTGATTCTCTCAAGGATGTCATCGGATATATTGGTGAGTGGATTGTCGATGGTGGTCAGCGAAAGGTTTTTGTTTGCGCGAACCCGCATTCTTTAGTGGTCGCAAAAAACGATTCTGATTTCCTCCAGGTTTTCCAACAAGCTGAACTTGTCACACCTGATGGGGCAGGTATCGTCCTTGCTTCAAAAATACTGAATGGAAATATTCGTGATCGAATTACCGGTAGTGATATTTTTAAGCACCATAGCCAGGCTTTAAACAGGAAAAAAAGAATCCGTTATTTTTTCCTAGGTTCTTCAGATGAAACTCTCGCAGCAATCAAAATAAAAATGGCCATCGAGTATCCAAATATTTCAGTTGAGACTTTCTCCCCACCTTATAAGTCTGAATTCAGCGAAGAAGATAATCGTTTGATGATAGAGGCGATCAATGCTGCCAAACCGGATGTTCTATGGGTTGGCATGACAGCCCCTAAACAGGAAAAATGGATCTTTCAAAATAAAGATCGGTTGGATGTTAAATTTATCGGTGCTATTGGTGCTGTTTTTGATTTTTATGTGGGCAATGTCAAAAGATCCCATCCGATTTTTCAACGCATGGGGCTAGAGTGGTTACCACGGCTCTGCCGTGAACCTCGGCGTTTGTTTCGACGTAATTTCATCTCTTCGCCTAAATTTCTGTGGATGGTTATGAAACAGAAGTTTGGTATCACGCGTTATTGATGCTGTTCCGTAAGGCTTTATTGCCCATATTACTGGTTGTTGTTTTGGCTCTGTTTTCGCTGTTGCCGGAGAAGATCGTTGCCAATATTTACTCTTCTGTTGGTCGATTGCTCTTTTCCTTTGACGTCTGGCATAAATCTTACACTCAACTGGTTTCTAATGGTGGACATTTATTCGGCTATATGGTGCTTGTTCTTTTATTCTGCGCTGTCTGGCGTATTCGTAGTTGGCAATCCGGGTTAATTGCAATGTTGGTCGCTTCGATTTTTGAAATTGCACAATTATTTATCCCGTCAAGACAAGCAAGCTTTCAGGATCTCGGCTTTGATGCATTGGGTGTTGGATTCGCTTTATTAATTGTTCTTTTGATGCGAACGAAAAATGGCAGCAGTCGTTCAGACGTTTAAGTGAGCGGCAGAAGGTAATTCTGAAGTTCTTAAGGCTCTGCACCACTGAGGGGCTGAGAACTACGGAGAAAGGCAAGATTTTGGTCTTTTGTTTTGGTTTAACCTCTGTGAAGCTCAGTGTTCCCAGTGGTAGAAGATCTTAAAGGTTATAACCCTTGCACCACGGAGCTTAAACAAGAGAGGGGGAGTATGTATCCAGAAACAGAGTTAACCAGTCGGATCATTCTGGCTGCGGTTGAGGTTCATCGACATCTTGGACCAGGTTTGCTTGAATCAGCATACGAATCATGCCTTTGTCGAGAATTTACCCTTCAGGGTATCGGTTTTACAAGGCAACCCTTGCTGCCGGTTATTTATAAAAACGAAAAAATTGATTGCGGCTATAGAATGGATTTGGTTGTTGATGACCGGGTGGTTCTTGAACTGAAATCTGTTGAGAGAATACTTCCCATCCATGAAGCTCAACTTTTGACATATTTAAAGTTGTCTCAGAAGAAGGTTGGGTTGATTTTAAATTTTAATTGTACGCTGATGAGGGATGGGATCAAAAGGATGGTTCTTTAAGGCGTTGCACCACTGAGGACCAAAGTGGTTTTGATCCAATCTCTGTGAAACTCAGTGTTCCCAGTGGTAAAAGATCTTTAAGATCTTAAGGCGTTGCACCACTGAGGCACTGAGGACCACTGAGAAAATCAAGATCTTGGTCTTTGGCCTTTGGTTTATGGGGGTCTGGTCTTAGCTGACTATGTTGTGTTTCTGGACTTTTTCTTGTATCGTTATGGGGACTTGATTTGGTCCTTATCGGGGGCGATTACGGAATGAACGAGGTGATTGTGAATACTATTCCAGCTCATGAAATCAAACGACGTGGTTTGGCTGCGGTGGACGATTTGCTAGATAATGGAGATGTTCATGTCATCCGCAACAACCGGCCGCAGTATGTTGTTCTCACCGAGGAGCGCTATCAGAGTCTGGTTGCTGAAGCGCACGAGGCTTACATTGCACGCGTGCGTACTTCTTTGAGGGAAGTGAAAGAGGGACAGGTGAAAACATTCGCTACGGCTGAGGAGCTTCTGCAGGCGTTGAACGAGGATGAGTAGCTTGTACAGGGTTGTGACGCCAAGGCAGTTTTTGCGTCAGGCCAGAAAATTCTTTCGTAAACATCCCGATTTTAAACCAAGGTTTGCCAAGACGGTCCAATCCTTGCTAGAAGACCCTTTCCGGCCGCAACTTGCTCTTCATTCTCTTTCTGGCAAACTCTCTGGTTTGTATGCGGTCAGTCTCACTCACAGTTATCGGATTACGCTGACGCTCCTGGTTTCAGAAGAGGAGATTGTTTTGCTTGATATCGGTAGCCATGACGAGGTTTATCGATGACAAGGGCGTTAGGCGCTCGGCGCTGGGATCGGATCTGGAGGCGAGAGGTGGGAAGCGAGAACAATCAAGGGCGGGGACAGATCAACATCTTTGATGGGCGCAGATAGGTCAAAGGCGAAAGTCTGCTTTTGTTTTTAACCCAAGACCAAGACCTTGTCTTTGTTTTTGCAGTTATCAGCGATTATCAGCGTGTATCAGCGGCAGAGAAAAGGATTTAAAGGCTGTTTGGCCGCAGATGAACGCGGATGACGCGGATAGGTCAAAACATGGAACTGATGTGGTAATAAAAAAGTGGACACTTTTCTAAGAGCGGGTTAGTACCCCCTCAGAGGAGGTGTTACATGGGAGCGAAGAGGAAACAATATACGCAGGAATTCAAAGATTCGGCGGTCAAGCTGGTCACTGAACAGGGATATAAATTATCTGAAGCCTCGCGAAGTCTCGGTGTCAATGTCAGTGTTTTACGTCGTTGGAAAACTGCATCAGAAGCGAAAAAGGCAAGCCGTCTGCCGATCTCCAAGCAGAGTTGGTTCGGCTGAAAAAAGAAAATCATCGACTGAAGCTTGAACGAGAAATTTTAAAAAAGGCAGCGGCCTTCTTCGCGAAAGAGTCGGGAAGCGGTATCGACTGATTGATACCGAGAAGAAGGTCTATCCCATTTCCCTGATGTGCGAGGTTCTGGAGGTTTGTCGGAGCGGTTACTATGCCTGGAAAAAGCGCGGCAAATCAGCCCGACAGAAAGAGTATGACAAACTCATCCCCATCGCTCAGCGCGCCCATAAGCTTTCAAAAGGAACTTATGGGGCCAGACGGATAGCTGAAGAGATCGAAGCTCACGGAGTCCCATGTGGGCGGTGTAAAGCGGCAACGATCATGAATCTGGCCGATGTCGCTGCAAAACAGAAGAAGAGATTTAAAGTCACCACAGACAGTAAACACAATCTTCCGGTAGCGCCGAACTTGTTGAACCGGGAGTTCTCAGTGAATACGCCTGACCGAGTCTACGTTTCAGATATCACCTATCTCTGGACGCAGGAAGGCTGGTTGTATTTGGCGGTGGTTATAGATCTGTTTTCCCGCCAGGTGGTGGGCTGGTCACTGAATCAACGGATGGAGCGGACCTTGGTGATGGCTGCGTTACGGATGGCTGTCTGGCGACGGAAACCCGCACCGGGGTTAATATTTCACTCAGATCGGGGCAGCCAGTATTGCAGTACTGATTTCCAGACCATGCTGACGACGTACGGCATGATCAGCAGCATGAGCCGGAAAGGGAATTGCTGGGACAATTCGGTCGCTGAAAGTTTTTTCGGCAGTCTGAAAACCGAGCGGATCTTCTTTGCCAATTACAAAACCAGGGAAGCTGCCCGGCAGGATGTTATCGATTACATCGAAATGTTTTA
>JAKIUS010000106.1 GCA_021647445.1 Geopsychrobacter sp.
GCCTCTGTGGCTTTATCGCAGGGATTATCGGCGGCATCGGCAACATTCCAGGTGCCATGCTTGGCGGCATGCTGCTTGGCCTTTTTAACGCTTTTATCGCGGGCTATGTTTCGAGTACCTGGTCCGATGCCTTTACCTTTATCCTGCTGATTGCGATTCTGATTGTCCGTCCCACCGGAATTTTAGGTGAGCGGGTTGCGGAGAAAGTCTGATGAAGAAACTACAAGGCTTCGGTTATCCCATCTTCTTTGTGGTCATGGCGCTCTTGCCGCACCTGCTCGATTCGCGTTGGCAGGCGGTGGCGATCACCTTTCTGATCTTTGCAGTGGTTGCGCTGTCGCAGGATATTATCCTTGGCAAGAGCGGCATGTTTCACATGGGGCAGGCGCTCTTCTTCGGCATGGGCGCATATATCACCGCGATCTTAAATGCCCAGTACGGCTGGCCGCTGCTTACGACCATTCCGGTGGCCATCTTGGTGCCAGCCTTCTTCGGCGTGATCCTGGCTGGTCCCATCGTCCACCTGCGCGGCGATTATCTGTTGGTGACGACCATCGGCTTCAACATCGTTTTCGTCCAGGTGGTGCAGAACAATCTGGGCGGCATCACCGGCGGTCCCAACGGGATCTTCGGCCTCGATTCCATGAGTTTTTTCGGCATCCAGTTGGTTAGTCAGGTCGCGGTCTATTATTTCGCCTTCGCTGTACTGCTGGTGACCTTGTTGATTATGCGCAACCTTGAAAAGAGCAAGGCGGGCAGAGCCTTGCACTACCTGCGTGAAGATCAACTGGCGGCCGAGAGTATCGGTATCAACACTCGCATCTACAAAATCTTCGCCTTCGCTGTCGGGGCCGGGATTGCCGGTCTTGCCGGGACGGTCTTCGCCACCCAGTATTCGGCGGTCAGTCCTGAAGCGTTTAATTTCATGCAGTCGGTGCTCTTCTTCTCCATCGTTATCGTCGGTGGTTCTTCGGTGCCCGGCGTGTTGATTGGGGTCTTCGTGATGTTTGTGCTGCCGGAAATCTTTCGCGAATTTGCCACCTGGCGGTTTTTTATTTTCGGCTTCGCGATGATCGCGGCGATGATTCTGCGACCCCACGGTATTTGGCCAGCGACCTTCGGCAAGATCCCCAAATTTTTGATCAAGGGGGATAATCATGGCGCGTAATGAATTGATACTGTCCGACGTGACCAAACGCTTCGGCGGCCTGACGGCGGTTGATGCCTTAAGTCTGAAGGTTGAAGAGGGGCAGATCTACGGGGTTATTGGTCCCAACGGTGCGGGCAAGACCACGGTCTTTAACTGCATTACCGGTATCTACAAGTCAGAAGAGGGCTCGGTTAACTGGCGCGGCGAAGAGATCCGTGGCTTAACCCCTTATCAGATCGTTGATCGCGGTATCGTGCGCACCTTTCAGACCATCCGGCTCTTTTCGCAGATGTCGGTGGCTGAAAACATCATGAGTGGCCGTCATATCAAGAGCAGCCAGAAACTTTGGCATGGCATTATCCATACTGCAGCGTCGCGTCGCGATGAACTGTTTAACTGGCACAAGGTCGAGGAACAGCTCGATTTCTTTGACCTCGGTGAGTTTGCGGCAACCCCGACCGGCAGTTTGCCCTACGGTATTCAGCGCCGGGTCGAGATGGCACGGGCGCTGGCGGTGGAGCCGACCCTGCTGATTCTCGACGAACCGGCCGCCGGACTTAACGACAAGGAGACCCTTGAGCTCTTGGAGACGATCTTCAAGATTCGCGGCAAGGGTGTGACGGTCTTGTTGATCGAGCACGATATGGATATGGTGATGGAGATGACCGATTATTTGGCGGTGATCAACTTTGGCAAGCTGATCGCCGAAGGAACCCCGGCAGAAATTCAACAGAACCCGGCGGTCATCGAGGCCTATCTAGGGAGTGAGGATGACGACGATGAGTGAAGTCCTGTTTGAAATCAAGGACCTTAAGGTCTCCTACGGCAGTATCGTTGCCTTAAAGGGAATATCCCTTGAGGTCAAGAAGGGGGAGATCGTCACGATTCTCGGGGCAAATGGGGCGGGGAAGACCACGACCATGCGCACCATCAGCCAACTGCTCAAGGCCAAGAGTGGTTCGATCCGTTTCAAGGGCCAGGAGTTGACCAGTCTGCCGGCGCACAAGATCGTCAAGCTGGGGATCAGTCACTCCCCCGAAGGGCGGCGGGTGTTCGGTATCCTCACCGTTGAAGAAAATTTGTTACTCGGGGCCTTTTCACAGCGAAAGGTTGACCCTGAGACCCTGCGGTGGGTTTACGAACTCTTCCCACGGCTAGAAGAACGCAAAAAACAATTGGCCGGTACCCTCTCTGGTGGCGAACAGCAGATGCTCGCCATCGGTCGCTCGTTGATGAGCAATCCTGAGATGCTGCTCCTTGATGAACCCTCCCTCGGCATTGCGCCGATTCTGGTCAAGGCGATCTTTAAACAGATCAAGTTGATCGCCGAGAAGGGGTTGACTGTGCTGCTGGTCGAACAGAATGCCAAGGCCGCTCTCAAGCTGGCCGATCGCGGTTACGTGCTCGATGTCGGCAAGATCGCCCTCTCCGGGACTTCGGCCGAACTGCTCGCCTCGGAGAAGGTGCAGGAAGCCTATCTGGGCAAGAAACATTAGGGCGGCAAAATCCCCTGTCTGCGATCCCCCGGAGGCGCGATGGACCGTTCGATTCAGGAACTGACCTGGGAGCATGACGCGATTATCGATTCTTCATCCGACGGTCTGTTTGTGTGTGACGGGCAGGGGGTGATTCTGCGGGTCAATCCGGCCTCCGAACGGATCAATCAGGCGAGTGCCGCGCAACTGGTCGGGCGTGCCTATCTGGATGCGGCAGCAGAGGGGCTGGTTATCCTGCCGTCGGCGGCGCTTGAGGCGCTTAAAAAACGTGAGCAAGTCAGCCTGTTGCAAGAGAATCGCTTCGGGCGCAAGCTGATTTCGACCGCGACGCCGGTGTTCGACGATACCGGTGAACTGATCCGTGTCGTGGTCAGTGAGCGGGACATTACCGAACTGGATCGCTTGCAGCGTCAGCTAGAGGAGCAACAGGCGCTCGGTGAGCAGTTTCGTCACCAGATGCTTGAGCAGCAACAAAATTGGCTGGGGGATCAAGCGGTGATCGCCCGAAGTCCGTGCATGGTCAAGGCCCTCAAGCAGGCGCACAAGGTCAGTGCGGTCGATTCGTCGGTGCTGATCCTCGGTGAAACCGGGGTCGGCAAGGGGTTGATCGCTGACTTGATTCACCAGCATTCGCGGCGTGCCGATCAGCCGATCATCAAACTTAATTGTGGTGCTATCCCCGAAACCCTCATCGAAGCCGAGCTGTTCGGTTATGACAAGGGTGCCTTTACCGGCGCGGTCGGCAGTAAACCCGGTTTTCTTGAAGTCGCCGATGGCGGTATTCTGTTTCTCGATGAAATTGCCGATCTGCCACCTGCCGCGCAGGTCAAGCTATTGAGATTTTTGGAAGATGGCCAACTGACCCGCCTCGGCAGTACCCAGAGTCGCAGGGTCGATGTACGGATCTTAGCTGCAACCCATCGCGATCTGCAGCAGATGATCGCTTCTGGTCTCTTTCGTCTCGACCTTTTTTACCGTCTTAGTGTTATCCCGCTGTTTATCCCGCCGCTGCGTGAACGTCGTGAATGTCTGGTTCCTCTGATCCAGACCTATTTTGACAAGTTTGCCGATCGCTCTAGATTAAAATGCCGCCTGAGTGCGGCCGCCCTCGACCTGCTGACTCGCTATGCCTATCCTGGAAACGTGCGTGAATTGATGAATATCTGCGAACGGCTGGTGGTGATGTCCGATACGCAAATTATAGATGTTAATGATCTGCCCCAGTCCGTAGTGGCCGGAGCGGAGATCGACGAAGGCGGGATGAGTGGTGACTGGCCCTGTGAAATGAGTCTGCTGCAAATTCTCGAAAGTGTGGAACGGCAGGTACTGCGTAAGGCGCACAAGCGTTATCGCAAGCAGCGGCGTATCGCTGAATCATTGCATATGAGTCAGCCGACAGTGGCGCGCAAACTGTGTAAATATGGGATTGGAATGCATTCCGAAGAGAAAAAATCTTAGGAAATCCTATGGCATGGAACAGCATGGTAGAATAATAAGGGGTTGGTTTTGTGTGATGATTCATTGTCTCAGGGTTTACTCAGGAGAAAAAGCGAAATAGGTTGAACCCTGAATTTGTTGTCCGATGGGGCCCGCATGTCAAAGAGCGATTCTCTGCATAATGCTCAACAGCGTATTGCTGAACTTGAAGCCGAATTAGTCCGCTTGCGTCAGCAGGAGGAGATGCGTCAGCGCGAAATTGAGGAACGCAATCGGCTACAGCGTGAACACCAGGTGATTACCCAGCGCCTGCTCGACAAGCGCGCACGCCTCAACGAGAGTATGCAGACCCTGGATGCGGTGATTGAATCTTTGCCGAGTCCGATTTTTTATAAAAATATTGAAGGGGTCTATACCGGCTGCAATCAGGCCTTCTGCGCCTATCTCGGAAAGACGCGTGAGCAGATCATCGGTCATACCTTTTATGATATCGCTCCGACGCACCTGGCTAACGATTATCATCGTGCCGATCTGCAACTGATGACTCACCACGGGACCCAGATCTATCAGAGCCAGGTGCGTAATGCTGCAGGCTGTGATCGCGATATCATCTTCAACAAGGCAACGATCGGTGCCCCCGATGCCGAAGTGCTGGGTCTGGTCGGTATCATGACCGATATTACCGATATCCGTCATGCCGAACATGAAGTAAGCAGCCTGCAGAATCTGCTGCGTAATATTATCGATTCCATGCCTTCGGCACTGATTACCATCGACAGTCAATATCGCGTTAGCCACTGGAACCAACAGGCCGAAAAGATTTCCGGTCTTAGCGCTGAGAAGGCGATCGGGCGTACAATTTCCGAAACGTTGCCGCTTTTGACTTCCGATATGGGCCCCATTGAGCGCGCTCTGATCTCACGCTGTCCCTGTAAAATCAGTAAGTCTTTGCCTGACCTGCAGGGTGAAATGCAGTTCTGGGAGGTCGTGATCTATCCGTTGATGGCTGATGAAATGGCCGGAGCTGTTGTTCGGATCGACAACGTCAGCGACAGGGTGCGTATGGAGGAGGTGATGGTTCAGTCGGAGAAGATGATGTCGCTGGGCGGGCTGGCCGCCGGTATGGCGCATGAAATAAATAATCCGCTCGCCGGAATCCTTCAGGGTGCGCAACTGGTTCGTTCTCGTCTGTTGGGGGATTCCCCGAAGAATCGTAAGCTGGCGGACGAGCTTGGTCTCGATCTGGAGAAAATGCACCAGTTTATGCAGCGCCGCAAGATTACAAAAATGCTCGAGATGATCTCAGACGCAGGCGAACGGGCGGCAAAAACCGTTCATGATATGCTCAGTTTCGGTCGCGAAGAAGCACCGGAGCTGCTGCCCTGCGATCTGAAATCGCTGATTGCACAGACCCTTAAGCTGGCGAATCAAGACCTGACCGGCGGCTATGATTTACGCAGGCTCCATATTGTTAACCAGCTGCCAGACGATCTGCCTCTTGTGCTGGGGGTGAAATCTCAATTGCAGCAAGTTGTGCTCAATATGCTGAGGAACGCTGCCCAGGCAATCTTCAACTGGTGTGAACTCAATGCTGAACCTGTAATCCGGATCTCTGCGACCATCGGGGTCGCCGATGTGACCATCCACATGGCCGATAATGGTCCGGGCATTGCCGAAGAATTCAGCAAGCGGATTTTTGAGCCGTTTTTTACCACCAAAAATGCCAACAAGGGGACCGGTCTGGGTCTGTCGGTCTCCTATTATATTATTACCGACACCCACAAGGGGGCTTTGACGGTCAATTCGACCCCCGGAGATGGGGCCTGTTTTAATATCAGCTTGCCGATCTCTGCGGCATCGCCGATCTCCAACATCTGATTATGCAATCGAAGAGTCCAGCCCCGCTTTATCCGCAAATATACGCCTTGGACCGGCAAGTTCCGACCGGGTATGTGACGACCTATGGACGAATTGGCCGACAACTTGGCTGTACGGCGCGCACCGTTGGTTTCGCCATGGCGGCGTTGCCGCAGGGGAGCGACGTGCCTTGGCAGCGGGTGATTAACGCCCAGGGGCGGGTCAGTCTGCGTCATGACGGTGAAGGGAATATCCTGCAAGCGGATCTGCTCGCCGCCGAGGGGATTATCTTCGATCGCAATCTGCGGATCGGTCTT
>JAKIUS010000107.1 GCA_021647445.1 Geopsychrobacter sp.
CATTGGCTATCCATTTCGACATCGGTCAACCAGCAGTGAGCTTGGCGGTGCAGCGGGGTGATAAGTTGGCTGCAATGCAGGATTAATAATTATCCGAATCAGGAAACTTATAACCTTATGAACGTCCCCTCTCGACAAATCAAACTTGGCAACCTGCTGATCGGCGGTGGTGCGCCGGTGGCGGTGCAGTCGATGTGTAATACCGATACGCGTGATGCGGCGGCGACTCTTGCGCAGATCGGACGGCTTGACGAGGTCGGCTGTGAGATCGTGCGCTGCGCGGTGCCCGATATGGCGGCGGCCGAAAATCTCGGTGCAATCGTTAAAGATTGTCCCATGCCGCTGGTGGCGGATATTCATTTCGATTACCGGCTGGCGTTGACTGCCATTGTACAGGGGGTGGATGGATTAAGGCTGAACCCTGGTAATATCGGTGAACGCTGGAAGATCGAAGAGGTGGTCAAGGCCTGCGCTGAACGTGAGGTGCCGATTCGCATCGGGGTTAATGGCGGTTCGCTGGAAAAAGAGCTGCTCGAAAAGTACGGTCACCCCAGTGCCGAGGCGATGGTCGAGAGCGCTCTCTCGCATATCCGTCTGCTCGAAGAGTTGAATTACCGCGAGATCAAAGTCAGCCTCAAGGCTTCAGATATCCGGCGTACGGTCGAAGCTTATAGGTTGCTGGCACAGCAGGTTGATTATCCCCTGCATATCGGCATCACCGAAGCCGGCACCACCTGGAGTGGTACGATCAAGAGCGCGGTCGGTCTCGGCACCCTGCTTTATGATGGTCTGGGGGATACCCTACGTGTCTCTTTGACCGGTGATCCGGTTGAGGAGGTGCGGGTCGGTTTCGAAATATTGAAGAGTCTCAGCCTGCGCGAGCACGGGCCGATCTTTGTCAGCTGTCCGACCTGCGGCCGTTGTCAGGTCAACCTGATCGAGGTCGCCGAAGAGGTCGAACGGCGTCTGCAGGATCTGCCGGTGCCTCTGACCATTGCGGTGATGGGCTGTGTGGTCAACGGGCCGGGTGAGGCGAAGGAGGCCGATCTTGGTATTGCCGGCGGCAAGGGGCAGGGCCTGTTGTTCCGGCATGGCGAGGTGGTGCGCAAGGTGACCGAGGCAGATTTGGCTGATGCGCTAGTCGAGGAGGCACAGATTATGGCTGCCGAACGGTTAAAAGAAGAGGCCAGCCGGCATGATCCTTAAATGGCTGGCCGTGTCACTCCTCTGGCTCTGTTGTGCTGGCACGGCCGCCGGGTTTGAGCTACAACCTTTGACCACGCGTAATCTGTCTCCTGCGACCCTCGGTTTCGGTCTGCCTGCCTTAGGGGCGGCGCGTCTCCTGCCGGGGCGGACCGGGCGTGCTCAGTTCACCTTCGATCTGGTGAGTAATTTCAGCGAAAGCGTTGCCGCCGGAGAACGCCTGCGCTTCGACGGCGAGACCTATCGTGCTGCCCTCTCTGCCGATTATGGTATCGGTTCGAATTTTGAAGTTGGTGCCGAACTGCCCCTGCTCAGTCATAGCGGCGGATTTCTCGATGGTTTTGTTGAGGGTTGGCACGATACCTTTGGCCTGCCGCAGGGCGGGCGGGATCTGACCGCATCGGATCAGTTGGATTACAGCTATGCACATGGGGGGGATGGTTTCAGTCTGCAATCGGAGCAGGCTGGCATCGGAGATCTTTCGTTGCGGGCCGCCTGGCAATGTTGGCAGGATGTGTCAAAATCACGCGCCCTCGCGTTACGGGTCAGTTTAAAACTTCCCACGGGATCTGTCAGTCATCTGACCGGCAGTGGCAGTACCGACCTTGCGCTTTGGTTGAGTGGCGAGCAGCGCCTGCAGGCCGGGACCGGAGTCGTCACTCTTTATGGGGGCGGTGGCGGTCTCTTCTCCACCGATGGCGACCTGCTCCCCGAGCAGCGGCGCAATCTTGCGGGGCTGGTCAGTTTCGGCGTTGGTTGGCGGCCCTGGATGAGGCTTGGCTTGCAGTTACAGTTCGATGGACACTCTGCACTCTTTAAGGGGAGCCAACTGCGTGAGTTGAACGAGTTTGCCGGGCAGTTGGCGAGCGGTGGCAGCTTTGTCCTCACCGATGCAACAATCATGGAATTGGCCGTCGTTGAGGATGTTCTGGTCAATACCGCCCCTGATGTCGTTTTTCATCTGGCACTGAAACGTAACTTTTGAATCAGGCCGCTAATCTTGCTTTTAGGATAAATTCGGGTTAGTTTTTCAATCCGGTTTTTATCGTCATAAAAAAAATATGATTTCATCAGCGACCCGTATGCTTCAGGCGGTGTTGCCAGAGACTTAGGATTAATTCTATGCGCTACAGCCAGTATCTGCTCCCGACCCTCAAGGAAAGCCCGGCCGACGCCGAGATTGCCAGCCATCAGTTGATGACCCGTGCCGGGATGATCCGTAAGGTTGCATCTGGCATCTACAGTTATATGCCTTTTGGTCTGCGCTCAATCCGCAAGGTCGAACAGATTGTGCGTGAGGAGATGAATCGTGCCGGAGCCATCGAATGTCTGATGCCGATGGCCAATCCGGCCGAGCTGTGGCAGGAATCCGGGCGTTGGGGGAAATACGGCAAGGAGTTGTTGCGCTTTAAGGATCGTAAGCAGACCGAGTTCTGTATGGGACCGACCCATGAAGAGGTCGTGACCGATATTGTGCGCAACACGGTGAACTCCTACCGTCAGCTGCCGCTCAATCTTTACCAGATTCAGACCAAATTTCGCGATGAGATTCGGCCCAGATTTGGTCTGATGCGTGGTCGTGAATTTATTATGAAGGATGCTTACTCCTTTGACCTCGAAGAGGGGGATGCGGACAAGTCTTACGAAAAGATGTACCAGGCCTACCGACGGATTTTTGCGCGCTGCGGACTCAAGTTTCGTGCGGTTGAGGCCGACTCCGGTGCCATCGGCGGCGCGTTCAGCCATGAATTCATGGTTCTGGCCGAATCTGGTGAGGATGCAATTGTCTCTTGCGTCAGTTGTGAATACGCCGCGAATGTTGAAAAGGCCGAGATTCTCTGCAGTGCAGAAGCAGGTGCCGCCGTGACTCTGCCCCTCAAGAAGGTCGCAACTCCCGGTCAAAAAAGTATTGACGAAGTCGCTGCTTTCTTGCAGCTTTCGGCCGACAAGCTGCTCAAGACGCTCATCGTTCAGACCGACAGCGACGAGTTTGTGGCGGTCCTGCTGCGCGGCGATCATGAGCTCAATGAGATCAAGCTGCTTAACCTGCTCGGCGGTGACTGGGTGGTCATGGCTGAAGAAGCCGATGTGGTCAGGGTTACCGGTGCGCCGACCGGCTTTGCCGGTCCTGTTGGTTTGAAGTTGCGGGTTATTGCCGATAATGCCGTGCGCCAGATGAGTGATTTTGTCATTGGCGCAAACGAAAAGGACTGCCACTATACCGGAGCAAACCTTGACCGGGATTTTAAGGTCGAGATCTTTGCCGATCTGCGACAGGCTGTTGGTAGCGATCCCTGCCCGCGTTGTGGTGGTGAACTTGAGAGCTGGCGAGGTGTTGAAGTCGGCCATGTGTTTAAGCTCGGCACCAAGTATTCTGAGGCGATGGGGGCGACCGTACTCGATGATCAGGGCAAGAGCCGGGAATTGATCATGGGCTGTTATGGTATCGGTATTGGGCGGACTGTTGCGGCCTCGATAGAGCAGAATCATGACGAGCATGGCATCATCTGGCCGATGCCGATTGCGCCTTTTCAGGTGTTGGTGGTGATGCTTAATCCCAAAGATGATGCCGTACGTGAGGCGTCTGAGGATCTTTATGCCGAGTTGCTCGATCTGGGTATTGAAGTCTTGCTCGATGATCGCAAAGAGCGTCCTGGGGCCAAATTTAAAGATGCTGATCTGATCGGTATCCCGTTCAGGGTAACGGTTGGCGCTCGGACCCTTAAGGAAGGGCAGTTCGAGTTTAAGGCGCGTGCCGGGGGCGAGGTTGAAATGTTGCCCGTTGCCGAGGCCGCCGCTGAGCTCAAGGCGAGGGTCGTGGCGGCGCTTTAATCCGCTGGTAATTTAATATAGGTGATAAAAACGGAAGATTATGGATAAGTTCAATATCGATAAGGATGGGCAGGTTGTGCTGACGGCCGAGCTGAAAGAGTTGCTTGGAAGTGGGCCCTTGGTAAATCTGTCCTGCTCGCAACGTCACTTGCTGCTGGGGTGTGAAGACCTCGGCGAACAAGTGGTGCTGGCGGGGTTTCTTGGCGATATGGTTCTGCCCGATCTGCTCTCTTTCTTCAATATGTTTCGTAAGACGGGTGTTCTGCATTTCAATCTGGATGCTGGTGAGAAATCGCTCTACTTTCAAAATGGTGAAATTGTGTTTGCGACCAGTACCTTTTTGAAAGAGGATTTGGGTGAGATCCTGTTTGCCACCGGTAAGGTTGAACGCGATGCCTTGCAGCATGCGCGGGGTGTTTCACAGGGCCGGGCAACTCTGGGCAAGGTATTGGTGGAGAGCGGTGCGGTCTCGCCGAAGGATTTGTGGTTGACGGTGCGGACGCAGGTCGAGGGGATCGTTTACCACCTCTTTACCGCCGAGAACGGCAGTTTTTCGTTCCGCGCCAAGACCCTTGACAGTGAGCAGATTATTCGACTGTCGATGAGTACTCAGAACATTATCATGGAGGGTCTGCGGCGGCAGGATGAGGGCGCGCTTTTCATGCGCAAGATTATCTCTCTTGATCATTATCCGCGTGGCACAGAAAAGCTGCCAGCAGACCTCTCGCAGGATGAGAAAAAGTTTTATTCTTACGCGCGTCCGGGTCAGGTTTCCGCTCAGGATCTTTTCCGCAAGTGCGGCATGCGTGAATTCGATGGCATGCGCATCCTCTACAGCCTGCTTGAGAAACGGATGCTATCGATGGAGGAGCAGGCCGCGACCGAGATTGGTGGTGACCTTGGGCAGGTGTTGATGATCTATAACAGTGTCCTTAAGGCTATTTACAGCCGCGTTACAAAGCGCTTCGATGGCTTCTCTGAGGAGATTAGCCATTTTCTGCGTGAACTGCCTCAGCCCTATTCCTTTGTTCTGCGTGATGTCGAATTGAACGAAGATGGCAGTCTTGATGGCCACCGGGTGGTGCAGAACCTGGCCGGCCTGGAAGAAGGGGATAAGAAGAAGTTGCTCGCTGATGCCTTGGGCGAGTTGGTCTATATGGAATCGATGGCGGTTCGCCGTGAATTGGAATCGGCACAGGCTCAGGCACTGATTGCGCGAGTTCAGGAGATCAGTAACCGCGTTAAGGCGCTGGTAGGGAGAAATGATTAATGATGAATGAAGCGCGCAAGCGTCTGATCTTTGCGTTGGATGTCGATAGTTTTGAAACGGCTCAAAAGTGGGTCGAACGTCTGCATAAACAGGTCGGTCTGTTTAAAATCGGCAAGCAGCTTTTTACCCGTTGCGGCCCACGTGTGGTTGAGATGGTCCGTGAGTCTGGTGGCGATGTATTTCTTGATCTTAAGTATCACGACATACCGAATACCGTAGCCAAGGCAGGGATTGAGGCCTGTCGCCTGGGGGTCAGCATGTTTAATGTGCATGCCTTGGGCGGCGCCAAGATGATGCAGCAGACCGTCGCGCCACGACTGGCCAAGATCGTCACGGTTTCCGAGGCCTCACGCGCCGCGATCGAGAAGTATTTCAAGATCTCCGAGAAGGATGTATCCGTCGTCTACAACGGTACGGACACCGAAATCTTCAAGCCGCTTCCCGAGGTCGAGAAAGAAGCCGACCTGCTCTTCGTCGGCCGCACCGAGGAACGGAAAAAAGGCATCGGGACCATGTTCGAGGCACTCTCGATGCTCCCGGATCATGTCACCCTCAAGATCGTCGATGGTCGCATCCCGAGAGACGGCCTCGTACCGAAGCTCATCGCGCGCTTCGGACTCCAGGGACGCGTCTCGATCATCGACCGCATGCTCACCGTGCCCGAACTCGTCGAACAATATTCCACGGCGAAGGTGGCCATCGTGCCCTCCTTCTTCGAGGGATTCGGCTTTCCTGCAAGTGAGGCCATGGCCTGCGGGCTATCGGTGATCGCGAATGCAGCCGGTGCACTCCCCGAAGTGATCGGAACCAATGGTCGCAGCGGTCGCTTGGTGCCCCCGCGAAATGCTCGAGCCACCGCCGACGCGATGTGGGACATCCTGCGAAACCCGGCGGAAACCCAGCGCATGGGTATCGCGGCTCGCGA
>JAKIUS010000108.1 GCA_021647445.1 Geopsychrobacter sp.
TCCGTGTTTCCGGATAATTTTGACGGCTTATCTAATTAAATAAAAGTTAAGGACAGAAATTCGCTCTTCTCCCACATCCAGATAATACCGCTGTTACACAACAAATTGCCGGCACACTATCATCTTTTAAACCTTATATACCGCTTGATTTTTCAATGATTTTATGCTTTATTTTCAAGCATTCGGATGCTCAAGTTTGAGTGTAAAAGGGAATCCGGTGTAAATCCGGAACGGGCCCATCGCTGTAACCGGGGACGAAGGTCGCAAAAGCCACTGTTTGCATCAGCAACCGGGAAGGCGCGGAGAATGATCCGGAAGTCAGAAGACCTGCCTGAAAAAGATGTTTATGTCCTGTGGCTCAAGGCATAAGCAAAAGAGAGATTCTGGGATATATTAGGGAAATCCTGGATCAATTATTGTAATTGGTCCGGGATTTTTTTATTTCGGACCCTAAGCAGACTGTCGGGCTTTCCAACGACTGGCTGCAAATTCGTCTGATTGGCCCAGATTCCAGCTCCTTTTCGACCAATAGCTACGGCTATTACTCTCAAATGAGCTAAAATCTGTCCTTAATCAGCCAAATTTTCGCTTCAGTCTGGATAGTCCGACAACCTGCTAAGCAACGGAGAAGTTTATGAGAAAAACAGTTGTTCTTACGGTGGTTCTTGCCTGTCTGTTATCCGCTCAATTAACCCTGGCCGGGGAGTACAAAGTGGTGCATAAAAACGGAATAGTTCTGGCGATGTTCGGCACAACGGTTGAACCTGCACTCCAGGGACTGCTCAACATCAGGGACAAAATGAAAAAGGCCTACCCTGAGACTCCGGTACGTTTTGCCTTCACCTCGAATATCATCCGTAAAATCTGGCAGAAACGCGCGGCCGACCCCGCCTACATCAAGGCACATCCGAATATCCCCGCCGAGATCCTGCATGTCCAAGGGCCCTTGGCGACCATCGCCAACTTTCAGGACGACGGCTATGACACTTTGGTGGTTCAACCCACCCATATCGCACCGGCAGAGGAATTTCTGGATCTCACCGCCTATGTCAACGCTTTGGCCTCAATCGATACCATCAAAACCAAATTCAAACCTTTCAACAAACTGGTCATCGGCCGTCCCATGCTGGGAACTTTCGGGGTCAAGCATCCCTATGGCGCAGATATCAAGAGCGCAGTTGAAGCCATGCAGGAAGATGCGGATCGAGCAAGAAAAAACGATGCGGCCCTCGTGTATATGGGCCACGGCAATGACCACTTCCCTTCGGGCGGATCCTACCTGCAATTTGAACACGAAATGAACCGCACCTATCCCGATGTAACCACGATAATAGGAACGGTCGAGGGCTATCCAGCACTGGATCAGGTCCTTAAAACACTAAAGAAAAACAAGGTAAAAAAGGTTGTAATTCGCGCATTTATGATCGTTGCCGGAGATCACGCCACCAACGATATGGCCGGGCCGGATAAAGAATCATGGAAATCTGTCTTTGATGCCGAAGGGATTGAGGTGATCCCCTATCCGCCCGGCATGGGAGAAAATGACCGTGTCGCTGATATCTATGTTCAGCATACGGCAGAAGCCGCCGCCGATGCCGGTATTCTCCTCAAATAGGGAACTTTCGGCTTAGGAGGCTGTCGGACTATTCGAGCCGAAGCGAAAATTCGGAAGTTTGAGAGCAGATTTTGGCTCATTTGAGAGTAATAGCCGTAGCTATTGGTCGAAAAGGAGCTGAAATCTGGGCCAAACAGCCGGATTTGCAGCCGGATCATGGATAGTCCGACAGCCTCCTAGAGTTCACCTGTCTGGCGGCAAACCCGCCGGACAGGTGACATACCGCCAATAAACATACGGAATTTTTTAAGTGTGCTTTTGGGGATCAAAAAAAGAGGCTCTGTCCATGCGAAGAATTCATCGGATCTGTGGGTTGCTCCTCGCTGTAGTCGTCATTTTTTATGCGCTAACCGGACTATTGTTGAATCATCGTGGTTTATTCAACTACTTTCTTTTGCGTGAAAAGGTCGTTTCACAGGTTCCGGTTTCTGATCCCGCAATACTTCGAACATTTATCGATACCTACAAAAAACAGATCCAACGCAGCGATGATCCCACAGTGATTCGTATTCGCAAGGATAAAACTATTGAATTTCTCTACGGTTCCCACGGCACAACAACCTACATTATCGATCCGCAACGGGGAACAATGGAGAAAATCGACAAATCTCCCCAACAACCCTGGTTCTGGTTGAACCGTCTGCACAAAGCCTTTAAAACCAGCAACGCCTGGTTATGGATGGCAGACGCCTCGGCACTGGCAATCATTCTGGTCAGCATCAGCGGCCTGCTGATGGTACGTTATCGAAGCCGCGAAATCCTGCTGGTCACTGCCGGAGGATTATTGTTGGTCTTGGCAGCACTCTGCGCCTGACAGGGACATAACAACCTCCTGAAGTCTGCTATGATCTTCCATCATGAATAACATCCTCACGCAATATCAAGAACTGCTCCAGACTCTGGATCACTGGTTCAACCATTGCCTCCGCCAGGTCGGTGCTCAAATCAACTGCCATAAAGGCTGCTCAAGCTGTTGCCGTGGGCTGTTTGAAATCAGCCTGCTCGATGCACGCCTCCTGCAAGAGGGGTTCGCACTGCTCAACGCAACAACCCAGGATCAGGTCCTTAGCAAGGCGCGCAAGCGCGTAGCTGAGCTGCAAAACGAATGGCCGGAATTTCAGCAGCCGTACATCCTGAACCATCTGCCGCACGACGACTGGCAGGAGATGCCCGAAGAGGACCCGACCCCCTGTCCACTGCTGGCCGACGCGGGACATTGTCTCATCTATGCTCATCGTCCCATGACCTGTCGTCTGCACGGCTTACCAAACATCGACTTGTCGGGAGAATCCTTCTCCGATGATTATTGCACCCTCAACTTCACCAGCACAGACCCGCTACAGATCAGGGAGCTACGTTTCCCCTTCCGCAAGACCTTTGCGCGCGAATTCGACCTCTTGGCCAGCTTCGCCGCCCTGCAGTTCGGCACCCCGCAATTGGAACTCGACACCTTCATCCCCAGCGCGCTGCTCATCGATTTTAGTTAAAGATGCTTTTCAATCTTTTTGGTCACGTCCATGATCAGGGGCAGTTCAATCAAAAAACCTGTCCCGCTGCCAGGTTGTGACTCGACGGACATGCGGCCTTGATGGGAATCGGTGATAATAAAATAAGCGACCGCCAGACCAAGCCCGGTGCCGATACCGACCGGTTTGGTGGTGAAGAAGGGCTCAAATATATGGCGTAGAAGCTGCGGATCCATCCCCGGGCCATTATCCTCAATAGCGATTTGCAACCAGTCATCGACAAAAGAGATACGGATACTTATTTTGGGATTTTCCGTCTCAATCATCGCCTGGGCGGCATTCTTGAGCAGATTAAAAAACACCTGTTGCAAACTGCTTGCGCCACAAAGAATCAGGGGCAGATTGGCCTCATAAACGCGTTCGATCGTCAGATTTCTAAAATCATACTTCTGGGTCTGATCATAATCATTATCGAGCAGTTCCAGGGTTTTATCCATCAATTCGCAGAGATCATTGGCCCGGATATCCGCATTCTCCTGACGGCAAAAGCTCAACATATTCTTGACGATACTGCTGGCGCGCTGCCCCGCTTCGATCACGGAATTCATCAGCGAATGAATATTACGTCGCCGCATGTACTCTTCGATAAAAGCAACATCGCCGCCACAGGCGATCGCCACCTCCGCGTTCTTCTGCAGCCCCTTCTGCAGACGATTTTTCATAATCTGGATATTCTGCAGAATTCCTGCTAAGGGGTTGTTGATCTCATGCGCCATCCCCGCAGTTAAACCACCTAAGGAATGAATCTTCTCGGTCTGAATCATCATCTGTTCAAGGCGCACCTGATTGGTCACATCGTCGATCCGCAGTACCGAACCGCCGGGGCCATGATTACTGAGGGGATAAAGGGTTAAATCGAGCCACAAATTGGAACCAAACCCAGAGTGAGCCCAGCGCCGCCAATTTAAGGAACTGCCCTGTTTAATCGCCTGCATCAGGCTGGCAAGCCGCTCTTCATCTAGCAGTAACACCTCATCCAACTGACGACCATGAGCGGCATCAAAGGGGACCCCCGTCAGTTTTTGGGCCTCAGCATTCCATTGCAGAACAGTCCCCTTCACATCCACTGCCATCAAACTCGACGGCATCGCGTTGATCATGTCGGAGAGCAGACGGCGCAACTGCTCCGTCTCATCTTTAATCTGATGATGTTCCAGGGTGATGGTTGTCAGTTGAGCCAGAGTGGTCAGAACTTCAAGGTCAAAGGGCTCAGGGGAGCTTTTCTGTGGAAAATAAAGGGCAAAGGTCCCGGTAACCTCGCCAGCAAAGGAGAAGACCGGCTGCGACCAGCAGGCGCGCAAATTATGTTTCAGCGCCAGATCACGCACCCGTTGCCAATTCGGATGGGTGGCGATATCCTCAACCACGTAGCGCTCTTTTCGAAACACCGCTTCGCCACAGGACCCCATGCCCTGCCGCGCTGGTGTACCGTCAATCGCCGCACTGAATTCCTTGGGTAATTTGGAGCGTACCGCAGGGTGAAGCCGCCGTGTTTGCGGATCAATCCGTAAAATTGTGGCAATAACCCCGGGTAATGCTTCTTCTGCAACCCGCAACACAATCTTTAAAATCTCATTCTGCGGCACCCCGAGCACCAGATGTTTCAAGATAAATGCAATCTGCTGCTGGTGACGCTTGCGCCGCTCCTCTTCAGTAACATCAGAGATGATCCCGAGGATATATCGATCCCCCTGCTGATCCTTAATAATCAGCTTTTTGGTTGAAATAATCGAATGTCGCGACGCCGCAGTGCTGATTTTCTGAAGGTTGACATTGACCTCTTCTTTCGAGAGAACCAGATCATCCTGTTTCCAGAAAACCTCGGCCTGCTCAGGCGGAAAAAAGTCATAATCCGATTTACCGAGCAACTCCTCTCTGCGGTGGCCGACGAAATCACAAAAAGCCTCGTTTGCATACACCCAGCGATGCTCAGAATCTTTTACAAAAACCGGATCGGCAATCGCCGTAACTATCTGCGAAAAAAAATCAGCGTCAAATTGCGGCGACATCTCTGCGGTAAAGTGATCGCGGCTCTGATGAGTCATGTTTTTCTGCCCCCGAAGATCTACGGTCTCAGTGACCGGCCAGACGAATTTTCAAAAAAAATAGGCTACCATAAAACACAGTTACCAATACAATAAAATTAAACACACCCAACTAACTAATCGGACCAGAACCCTCTTGCTTTTCTCCTTTCAAAACACGCCAATTCCTCTGTCACGCAACAGGAATCCGCCTTTTTTACACTTCCTAAAAAAATTCACGCCTTAATATCCATATAATTACACAAAATATTTGTGCTTATGTCTGTGCTGCTGGTATGTATCGAGTTTAAAAATATCGGACAAACATCCCTTCCGACCACCTCTGGAGTATTCATGCGTTTTCTCAAACATCCACTTTACTTTCTACTCATCCCGATCTGCTTTCTCCTTCTTAGTGGTTACTGCCTTGCCGCCTCAACCAACCCTTCAAAATCGCCCACTCAACCGACCAACAGTCTAAGTCTAAGCCAGGCGGCGGTCCTTGGTGTGGTGGAGGGCTTGACCGAATACCTGCCGGTCAGTTCAACCGGGCATCTATTATTAGCGGAACGGATTATGGGTATTGGTGAGGATGCCAGCCTTTCGGCCGAACAACGCGAACGCACCAAGGAGGCGGCTGATGCCTACACCATCTGCATACAGGCCGGGGCGATTCTGGCGGTTTTCGGCCTGTATTTTCGCCGTGTCCGACAAATGTGGCTCGGCCTGCTCGGCAAGGATACCGAAGGTCGTCAACTGCTAACCAACGTCATCGTCGGTTTTATGCCCGCAGCGGTGATTGGATTGCTGTTCAACAAGCTGATCAAATCGTACCTGTTTGGAACCTGGCCGGTTATTCTGGCTTGGCTGGTCGGCGGCTTAGCGATTCTTGCCGTCAGCTGGAGAAAACGCGGTCAGGAAAACTCAGCACAAAGCGGCCTTTCGATCATCGAACTCACCTGGCGCATGGCCCTGGTCATCGGCTTCGCCCAATGTATCGCCATGTGGCCCGGGGTCAGCCGAAGTCTAGTAACAATCGTCG
>JAKIUS010000109.1 GCA_021647445.1 Geopsychrobacter sp.
CAGACTGCTGTGGACTTCCTGATTCATGTCGTGCCCCCCTGACCTGTTGGGTGAAGAATCGCGAAAGAAGACTCTCTGAAATGTTAACATTCTTTATTTAATTGTGTTGCGCACTTCGGCTATAAAAAGAAAAAAGCTTTAAAATAGATGAATTTATCCTTTAGGAGGTTGTCGGACTATACGAACCGGAGCGAAAATTTGGAAGTTTGAGGCCAGATTTTGGCTCTTCTGAGGGGGAGTCGGCATAGCTATTGGTTAAAAAGGAGCTGAAATCTGAGGGAAACAGCCGGATTTGCAGCTAGGTTATTGGATCGCCCGACAGTCTCCCCGTGTGATTTTTTACAGCATAAGGGGCAGGCAGATAGGTTGTTTGGCTGAATTGTTGCAATTCGATTCTTGACCGTTAAACTTTGAGGGGGTAGCGGCTTGTTGCTCTCGCTATGAAACAGGTTGTGAGAAGGTGATTACTGATGTCTTCATTGCTGAAACGGTTACAACAGGCTTCAAGAATGTTGAGTTCCGCTGTCGAGCCGGAGGCCGCTGAACGTCTCCTGTTGTTCGAATTGCGTCGGTTATGTCGGGCTGATTTGGTCCTTTTGTTTCGGCCGCAGGCTCCGCAGCATTGGGCGGTCACTCAGTCGCATCCTGAAGAGTTGTTGGCTTCTGCAGCGAAACCCACCGAAATTATTTGGGGCCGAGCCGGAGATATTGTCGGTTTAAGGCCGGCACTTGCGCAAGTCTTGCAACAACGACAGGGACTCTGTTGCGTCGACCCCCTGCGAGCTGGAGAGTTCGATTTTTCTTATCTGCGGCCGATTGAAGTTGATCGTGAACAATGTGTTATAGCAAGTATGTTGCTTCCGCTGGCGGGGCGCGATGGTCGTGCCGAACTAATGGTAGAATTGCTGCGCCTGGATAAGGGTGAGTTCCCTGCTGCTTTTAGTGCCGATGAGTTTGCCGCCGCTTCCATCCTGGCCCAGCAGGCGGAAACCGGTTTGTTGCGCATCTATTGTCATCGTGAATCGAGTGAACTTTTTGAATCGTTGATCCAGTTAATCGGTAGTGCCATCGATGAAAAATCACCCTTTGCCGGCGATCACTGTCGGCGCGTGCCGGTCTTGACGATGATGCTGGCCCGCGCCGTTGCACGGAGTGAGCAGGCGGCGTTTAAAGCCGTTCGCTTTAATGATGCCGAACTTTATGAGCTTGAGGTTGCGGCTTGGCTGCATGATATTGGCAAACTTATTACGCCGATTCATATTACCGATAAGGCGACCAAACTGGAACGGACCATCGACCGTTTCGATCTGGTACGTACCCGTTTTGAAATTTTGCGTCGCGATCTTGAGATTGTCCGCTTACGGGTGGGTGAAGATTCCGCAGATGTCCAAATCCCCGCGCCCTCGATTGATATGGTCCAGATGCTTGATGATCTGCGTTTTTTGGCCGATTGCAACCGTGGCCGCAATGCGTTGTTCCCTGAAGAGATGGATCGGGTGCGAGAAATTTCTCAACGTTACCATTGGGTCGATCGGCAGGGGGAGGAGATGCCGGTTATATCCGATGATGAGGCGTCTAACCTGATGGTGTTGCGTGGACCCATTACCGATGCCGAGCGTGAAATGATCAATCATCACGTGGTTTCGACCATCAACATGCTTGATATGCTCCCCTTTCCCCAAGAGTTGTCGCAGGTCCCTGAAATTGCCGGTTCACATCATGAATATCACAATGGTCGAGGTTTCCCGAGTGGCTTGAGTGGTGATCAAATGTTGATTCAGGCGCGTATCCTCGGTTTTGCCGACCTGTTTGAGTCGGTCAGCGCCGGGAGTCGTCCCTATAAAAGCCGTAATAGCCTGAATCAGGCCCTACAGATTATGCGTGGGATGGTCGATGCTGGTCAGGTCGATCCTGACCTGTATCGTCTGTTTGTCGAAGAGAAACTCTATGAAAGTTATGCTGTGGAGTTTTTAAGCCGTGATCAGATCGACCCCGTTGATTGCAATACCCTGCTTGAAGGTCTGTGAACCTGTCACCTGTCAATCCCTACCTCGACTGCGGTCGGGTTCAATACGGTTTTTAAGGTATTCGGTTCAATTTCGATCAGAAACCCTCTCTTCCCGCCGTTGATAAAGATTTTATCTAGTGCAAAGATCGTTTTCTCGACATAGATAGTCAGAGGTTTGCGAGTGCTAAAGGGGGAGATGCCGCCGGTCTGATAGCCGGTCAGATTATCGGCGGTTTTTGGTGTACAGGGGTTGATCTGTTTGGCACCGATCTGGCGGGCAAGATTTTTTAACGAAACCTCGCGATCGCCGTGCATCAGCACGATCAGCGGTTTTTTCTGTTCATCTTCCATGACCAGGGTTTTTATCACCAGGTGTTCCTCGACCCGCAGTTCGCGCGCACTGGTCTCTGTCCCACCCCGTTCTGCGTATTTGTAGGGCCGCGGGGTGAATGAGACCTTGTGCTGGCGCAGCAGGCGGATTGCCTGGGTCATGGGATATTTTTCCTTGGCCATAACTACATCCAACTAAACGGAATCGCCGCGATACTAAGGGCGGTCAGGGCGACACAAACCCATCCCAGTATTTTGAACAGGTCTTCAGTTTTACGCTGCCCACGGATGCTGGTTGGCACCAGCCAGCCGAAGGCCGCACCGCTGAGGAGTCCGCCTAGGTGTGCGGCGTTGTCGGCTCCGACCACCAGCCCGAAGATAAAGGCCATCACGGCCCATTGAAACATGAAGTTGCGGTGTTGCAGTGCCACAGCTCCGCCCATGCGGTGGTAGTAGCTGACCGAAAATCCGATCAGACCGAAAACAGCCCCTGAGGCTCCGACCACCGGAGTCATCGGGTGCCAGAAGTAACCGGCGATGGTTGCCGTGATGCCACACCGGGGGTAAAGGGTGAAAAATCGCGGCCAGCCGATTTCGCCCTCGATCATCGGGCCAACCTGGTAGAGCACCATCATGTTAAAGCCGATGTGGATCAATCCGCCGTGGGTGTAGGCATAGGTGATACAGCGCCACCATTGATCTTGCTGGATAACCAGCGGCCAGAACTGCGCACCCCAGTGGAGCAGCAACTGGACTGGCGGGTTGAAAATGGCGCTCATCTGCAGGCCTAAAATGGTGCCGTGTAGAACCATCAGGGTGAAGAGGCCCAGGTTGATATAGATTAGAATTTGCACCAACGAGTGGCCACGCAGCGTATTGCGACGAAAGAATGATTGACGTGCAAAATGATTCAAGAGGACTCCCTTAGTCGATTAATCGAAGTTGCAGACAAACTTAGCCTAGTTTGTCCTTGTCGGCAATATCTGTTGGTTGAAATAACCGGTCGATTTCGGCAGACTTCTGAGTCAAATCTGCTAAACTCATTAATCTTATTGATTGGCGTTTTCCTAAAGGGTGTAGGTATCTTGCAAAGGAGAGATCTCGATGGCTCTGCAATCTTTGAACCCGGCGACTGGTGAATTGTTGGAGACCTACCCTGAGTGGCCTGTTGAGCAGACCATGCAGGTGCTCGATGAAGTGACTGCCGCCTGGCGACAGTGGAAGAACACCAGTTTTGAAGACCGCGCAGTTTATCTTAGAAAGGCCGCCCAAATCCTACGTGAGCGAAGTGAGGATTATGCTCGGCTCATGGCGCTTGAGATGGGAAAGCCGATCACTGGCGGCATTGCCGAGGTTAATAAATGTGCAGACGTTTGTGAATTCTACGCCGAGCATGCCGCAGAGATGCTGGCCGATGAACCGTTGCAGAGCGATGCGTCGCAGACGCTGGTTTCTTTTCAGCCCATCGGCACTGTGCTGGCGGTAATGCCGTGGAACTTTCCCTTCTGGCAGGTCTTCCGTTTCGCTGCTCCGGCCTTGATGGCGGGCAATACGGGCGTTTTGAAACACGCCTCGAACGTGCCGCAGTGTGCTATGGCGATTGAACAGGTGTTTATCGATGCCGGTCTTCCAGCCAATGTCTTTCGTACCCTGATGATCGGTTCGGGTCAGGTGGCCGGGGTGATTGAGCATAAGGGGGTGGCGGCGGTGACCTTGACCGGTAGTGATGCCGCCGGCCGCAAGGTCGCGGGTAAGGCTGGGGAGATGCTCAAGAAGACGGTGATGGAGCTGGGCGGCAGTGATGCCTATATTGTCTTGGAGGATGCCGATCTTGATGCTGCGGCGCAGGTTGGTTCGCTGGCACGTTGCCACAATTCGGGGCAGAGTTGTATCGCCGCCAAGCGGTTCATCGTTGTCGATGCGGTCTATGATGCCTTCCTTGAAAAGTTTACCCTCGCCATGCAGAATCTCGGTTTTGGTGATCCGCTGGATGCTACGACCGATGTCGGTCCTCAGGCCCGGCCCGATCTGATGGCCGAGCTTCACCAGCAGGTCTGTGATACGGTGGCGGCCGGTGCGACCCTGCATTTAGGGGGTAAGCCGCTCGATGGACCTGGGTGCTTTTATCCTCCGACAATTCTAACCGGGGTGAAGCGGGGCATGGTCGCCTATCATCAAGAGTTGTTCGGTCCGGTCGCTACCCTGATTCGGGTTAAAGATGAGGATGAAGCGGTGGCAGTGGCCAACGATTCTGATTTTGGTCTGGCCGGTTCGGTCTGGTCGCAGAATACCGCTCGCGGTTTAGCGGTGGCGCGCAAAATCGAGACCGGTGGAGTCTTTGTCAATGGCATGAGCAAGAGCGATCCGCGGGTGCCGTTCGGTGGGATTAAAATCTCCGGTTATGGTCGCGAACTTTCGCATTACGGGATTCGTGAATTTGTCAATATCAAGACCCTGTGGGTTAAATAGAGTCTGCAGGCAATCCTCTAACAGGAGATAAAATGCACAACGATAACGATTCAAACGTCATCGATTTGGAAGAGTTGATGCGTAAAAAGGAGCAATTGCAAGCGTCCTTCGGTCGCTTTAACAAGCTCTTTGGTAAGGCGAAGTATCTGCCTTTGTTGCTGGTGTTGGTATTTCTGGTCTTTAAATTGGCTTATGTCTACGTTGAGCCGAACGAGTTTGGAATCAAGATTGACCGTTTTGGCAGTCACAGGGGGGTCCAGAAAGATGTTTATGGTCCCGGTTTGCAATTTGTGATTCCCGGTATGCAAGAGATGGATATGCTGCCGCGTGATCTGCAGGTGCTAGAGTTGACCAATTCGCCGCGTACCGCATCCCGCTTTGCCCGGATCGAACGTGCTGCCCACATTCAGACCTCTGATGGTTTCTTTGTTGATGTCGATGTTTCGATTATCTACAAGTTGACCGACCCTTATGTGGTCTTTACGACCCTCGGGCCGGGGCGTCTGTTTGAGGATAACGGGATTATCCCCAAGACCGAACCGGCTCTAAAAGCGACCTTAGGTGAGTTGACGACAGAGCAGTTTTATAACAGTCCGATGCGGGTCGCCAAGACCGAACGCGCTAAAGATCTGCTGAATAAAGAGCTCAAGCCTAAGGGGATTGAGGTCGTTCAGGTGTTGGTCCGTTATTTCCGTTACAGTGAAGAGATTCAGAAGAATATTGAAGCGAAAAAGCTGCAGGATCAATTGGTTTTTAAAAATCAGGCCGAAGGCCGAGCGGCAATTGAAGAGGCCAAGCTGAAGAAGACGGTCCAGGAAGGTAAGGTCATTGTGGCGGTTGAGATGGAGAAAGGTCAAGCCTATGTGACGAAACGGATTGCTGAAAAGGATCGTTATGTCAGAACTAAAAATGCCGAAGCGGACTTGTTGGTGAAGCTTGCCGAGGCGCAAAAGGTTAAGCTGAAAAATACCGCTCTGCAGGGTCAGGGCTCAGACCGTATGGTCGGTTTGAAAATGGCAGATGTTTACAAGGGACTCGATGTGATTATTTTGCCGAGTGACGGCAAGACGGGTGTGAATCCTCTCAACCTTGATCGAACTCTGAAAATGTTTGATGTGCGTCAGGGAGGAAAGAAATGAAAAAGCTGATTCTGCTGTTGATTTTGTGCCCAAGTTTGTTCCTCACAGGTTGTGTGCTGAACAGTACCGGCAAGACTGAGGTCGGGGTTCGGACCGTCAAATTTTCTCTGTTTGGTGAGAAAGGGGTTGAAGATAAGATTTATCCTCCGGGGTCGACTACGATTTTTCTGCCCTTCATTAATGATTGGCACACTTTTGATACCAAGTTACAGAACTTGGAG
>JAKIUS010000110.1 GCA_021647445.1 Geopsychrobacter sp.
CTGGCCGAGGGTCACCCAAAAGCGCGTCATCCTCTCGTCGGTGATCGGCAGCGTCGTCTCGCCTTGTTCGGCCAGACGCCGGAACAGCGGCAGGACGCTGCCCCGGCTGCCGAGCACGTTGCCGTACCGGACCACGGAAAACACAGGCCCATCGGCCGGCCCCAGGTTGTTGCCGGCGATGAATATCCCAGCCTTGAGACCCTTGCCGAAAAACGGGCCGCAGTCGTTAGTGGAGAGCAATGGGGGGCCTTTGTCGCGACGCAGGCTCCCCGGATTAAACTCGTATACCAGCCCGATACTGCAACGGCCCTTGAAGCCATCTCTCGCGGAGACGTCAGCGCCCTGGTGAGTGATATGGCTACGGTCTCCTACTATATTCATCGTGAAGGGATGACCGATATCCGGATTGTTGGCCGTCTGGATGAAACTCTCGAAATGGGAATCGCCACGCGCAAGGATTGGCCGGAGTTGAATCTCATTATGGAGAAGGCCCTCGATAGTATCAGTCATAAAGAGCGTCAGGCGATAGCTCGGCAGTGGATCCACCTGAAGGTTCCTTCTCTGGTTCTCGGTAAGGCTTTCTGGGTTCTTCTCTCTTCGGTCTTGGTGATCATTACGCTGGTTTTCCTCGGATTTATTTTTTGGAACCGAAGTTTGCGTGGCCAGGTTGCAGCTCGTACCCGTAAATTGAAGCAGGAGCTCGAATGGCGGACTGCTGCGGAGTTAGAGATTCAAGAAGCTTATGATCGCTTGAGTCATACGTACAATGAATGCAAAGAGACGCAGCTTCAGTGGATACGTGCTGCTAAAATGGAGTCCGTCGGCAGTTTGGCGGCGGGCGTCGCTCATGAAGTAAAAAATCCGTTGATGCAGATTCGGCTTGGTCTCGATTATGTGTCTAAGGTCGTTGTTTCTGATCCGGTAAGTTCTGGGGTTCTGCAGGATATGGAGAAGGCAGTAAGACGTGCTGACGCAGTCATTAACAACTTGCTCGATTTCTCCCGCGAGAGCGAGTTATCGAAAAACCTCTGCAGCTTAAACACTGTAATCGAAGATTCATTTACGTTAGTTCAGCATGAGTTGGTGAAAAAGGGGATACGGGTTGAGCTGGATCTGCAGAGTCACCTTCCCTCGATCTTGCTTGATGAAAATAAAATTCATCAGGTTTTTATTAATCTTTTGCAAAATGCGACACAGGCGATGTCGCGCAATGGGGTTATACACATTTCGACATCTCAAGGCGGTTGGCCGGGCAAAAATATTTTGATCGCCGAGGTGAAAGATACGGGGCCAGGCGTAAGCCCAGAAAATATGGATAAAATATTGGATCCATTCTATACCACCAAGCCGATCGGAAAAGGAACCGGTTTGGGACTCTATGTCACGAGAAATATCCTAGAATTACATGAAGCGAAAATTGAAATATTTAACCATGAAGAGGGTGGCCTTCTGGTCAGAATTCTCTTCCCAGCAGAGTAATGGGGATTTGCAATGAAAACGAAAATTCTTATTGTTGATGATGAGCCCGGTTTAACGCGCATGATCAAGTTGAACCTTGAACTGACGGGCCGGTTTGAAGTCAGAACCGAAAATCGCGGTAAAATGGCGATTCAGGTTGCGCATGAATTTGACCCTGATATCATTTTTCTGGATATTATGATGCCTGATATCCCCGGTGATGCCATTGCCGAGCAGTTGAAATTAGATGAAAAATTATCGACTATAAAACTGGTTTTTTTAACTGCGATGGTCACGCGTGATGATACTGCCGATGGACATAATCGTATTGGAGGTCATGAATTTCTGGCCAAGCCGGTCAGTACCAAGGATCTGTTGCGTACGATAGCTAAGTTGCTGCCCGAGAGTTGAAAAAGAATTTTTGGTAATTTAACGTTATAGAAAGTGAGGTTGTCATGTCAGAAGTCATTCGTACCACAAGGACCGTCCTTCTCTTGCTCCTGTTGCTGGCGGTTAGTGTGCTCTCGGCATTTGGTCATGGCAAGGAGGAGCACGGGGAGAAGGCCGACGCCGGTTCTCATATGCAAGCGATGAAGGCGGTTAAGTCTCGGGTACCCGCCATTTACCGCATCATGGAGCGGACTCCGGTTTTTCCTGACTCGGAATCTCTGGCGAACGGAAAAACACTGTTCCGGCAGAACTGCACGGTTTGTCATGGCAAAAAGGGTGATGGGCAAGGGCCAGCGGCGTCCTCGTTGCCGACTTCGCCTGCGAATTTTCTCGATACTCATCATAGTGCCATGTATAACGCTGGGGAGAAATATTGGATTATCGGCAATGGAACAGGGACGACGGGTATGCCTTCATTTAAAGCTTTAGACCCCGCAGAACGTTGGGATCTGGTCAATTATATCTTCTCATTGCAAACCCCTGAGAAATCCGAACATTCTTCACAAGAGAAATCACACCACGACTGAGTTAGGCATATTTGAATCATGGTTTAAAATTGATTAAAACGAATTTGGTTGTCTACTCCGCTTCACTAACGGGCAGAACGGGCTCAGGTTCCCCATTGAAAGGGTGTCTGTCGCCCGGATGGCGACAGTCAAGCCCCAGGGATGGGTTCATGTGGCCCTGAAAATGGGGGATCTGAGACCGGTTGTTTGCAAGTGGAGCCAACTTGATAACCGGAAAAAAGGAGTCTAACAATATGCCTGCAATATCAATGTTTTACGGCGTTTTAATCTTTATGTACTATTTTGACAACAAAAAGCATCACCTCCCGCACATCCATGCGAAATACGGTGGACAGGAGACCATCGTTTCCATCCAAGACGGCAAGGTTCTGGAAGGAGAATTGAAATCCTCCAAAATGAAACTCGTCCAGGCGTGGATCGAAATACACAAAGACGAGTTAATGGCCGACTGGGAACTTGCAACCCAAGGCGAGCAACTTTTCAAAATTGATCCACTGAAGTAAAGGAACATAACTATGATTAAAGTCATCAGAGCTGTCCCTAGCAGTCCGAATACACTTTCAATTGAACTTTCAGACGGTCGTAAAGGCACATTCGACGTCAGTCCCTATTTTGAGTTCGGAATTTTCAAAGAGCTCAAAAATCCCTCTTACTTCAAACAAGCTAGAGCTGCCTATGGTGGCGTAGTTTGGCCCAACGAACAAGACTTCAGCCCTGAAACAATTTCTATAGAACTCCTCGAAAACCAATAATGTCCAACGCATGTCTTCGCAGAAGTTCTGAAAGCAATTTCAAAAAAATGGCCCTTCCCATAGGTAGGAAGGGCCCATCTCAGGAGGTCTCACGAACGTCCTTGTCACTTAAGTCAGGGGCGTTTTAGAGCTGGTGTCCACTTCGGGGTTGCAAGCTGTGACCGAACAGCCAGGAACCCAGCCCTGCTGGCCGGAAACTGCGGCGGCAATGACCAAAAAAACAGTCAAGCATGCCAAGGCTAGCGGGCTCGGAAAAAGAAACGTTCCCAGAATTTTTGTTTGTTTCCGGGCTCGCTTTTGATTTTTTTGTCTCTTCCGGTTCTTTTCATCCGGTTGGTTGTATGTTTCAAATTCGACAATTTCAGAACAGTGAGGACAGAAACGCGATGAGGATTCAATCGGTTCTCCGCATCCGAAACAACCTTGAATCGCACTCTTCACTATAGAGGCTCCACTTTAAATATGGGGTTCGTCTACTCATCTGCTGGATCTGATATTGTGTTATCAGATTGTTCATATCGCATGGAGCGTGCCAGACTGCCTTCTCGCCGTTCTACTGCTTTAACCTGCTGATAATACACATATAATTCTGCGCATTGGGGGGCGGGCGCTTTTCTGTTCATCCGAGCTTCTCTGCAGTAAGAAGAATATCCTTCAGTGAATGTAGATTATTCTTCAGCAGAGGAGTTTTTCGCCCCGTTCTATAGATAATCCACCAGGCCGCTCATATCAGGGGATGGGTTCAAGTCTATTTTTAAGTTCAGTCTGTCGTTGAGGCGAGAGTTTCAGAGTTTGAAGTTCATTCAGAATCTTTTTCTTGGCCTGTCTTGCGGCACTTACCAGTTTTCGTCCTTTCTCTTTGCGCGCTCGACGCCCGTAATGCCAGCGTCTTTTCGGGATGTTGAGAAGTTCGGCCCCTTCGTTATATTGAGCTAAGGCGTCTGTGGCCTGTTGTTGTAGTCGCACAGACGCGCGTTCCTGCGTATCTGCTTTGATCATCTGTTGCAGTAAGCTGGAGTCTTTTTGAATCGGCGGCACATTCGTCGTTCCGTCATCAGGCGATCGCTGCTGTTGTTTAAATAGCAGGATTTTCTCCCCGCAATCTTTTGGCAAGCGTAATGGGCTGTCAACAAAATGTATGGTTCCCTTGGCGTCGCGGCATGTATAACCAAGGCTCCAAGCCGAGGGCACTAGCCCGAGGATACCGATCAAAAACAGCAATAACAATTTCATTCGACCTCCTGAAAATCAACCTTTCCAAACATCTCATACGTCTGCAATTCTAACCGTTTTGAGTATTTTCGCAAATCAGTCATTGCATAAGTCAACCTAGAGTCTAGGGGCATGCTGAAAATGGTTATCATTATCTTCTTGACGCGAAGGGCCTTCTTCGCTTAGTTTCTGAAATCGATTTTCAAAACCAACTACTTTGACTGCCCACCGTTTCTATGACGGTCTGGTCAAGGCTTAACTTTTAACCTTGAAGAGAAGGATTAATGTTCATGAAACAATCGGTACTATTTGCTGTTGCCCTGTGTCTGCTGCTGACCTTTCTGCCCTTGAGCGGGTTTGCTGCGAATATCGATGAGTTGGAGAGGCGTCTCGATCTTGTCACTCAGGAGCTGCAGAAGTTGAAAAACGAATCGGCCGTGGGTGCGGTCGAATATGTTTCAACCTTTGGAATGGGGCCAGCAGCTTCTAAGGTTTATCGGCAGAACAGAGGATTGTCCATCGGTGGCTATGGTGAAGGTCAGTACAAAAAATTTATCAAAGACAAGGAGGATAAAATCGATCAGGCCGATATGTTACGGGCCATTCTCTATGTCGGTTATAAATTTAGTGACCAAATCATTTTCAATAGTGAAATTGAATATGAGCACGCCAACGAGGCTTCTGTCGAAATGGCGAGTCTCGATTTTCTTCTGAGTGAAAAGTTCAACTTGAGAACCGGCCTGTTGTTGGCGCCGGTCGGACTGACCAATGAAATGCACGAACCGACTCTGTTTCATGGTGTTGATCGGCCACTGGTTGAGCGCCAGGTGATTCCTACCACCTGGCGTGAGATGGGGGTTGGAGTCTTTGGGAAGCTGAATGATAAGGTTGACTATAAGCTCTATGTGATGAACGGTTTTAATGGCGCAGCATTTACCGAACAGGGGTTGCGTAAAGGTCGGCAAAAGGGCTCCAAATCGAAGGCAGATGACTGGGCGCTGGTCGGACGAGTCGATTATGAGCCAATTCTTGGCTTCTCCCTGGGTGGTAGTTTCTATCTGGGGGATTCCGGGCAGGGACAGGTGGTTGACGGTCGTGGGCGTGAGGCCGATGTCTTTACCCAGATTTACGAAATTCATTCGGTATATAAATCCCGCGGTTTAGAGTTGAAGGCTCTCGTTTCGCAGGTGATGATCGATGATAGTGAAATCATTCAGGCGCAGACCGGCCAGGATGTTCCCGACCAGATCTTCGCTTTTTACAGCGAAGTCGCTTACGATATCTTTCCTCTTTTTCAGTCAGGCAAGGATCAGTATCTGGCTCCCTTCGTTCGTTATGAAAACCTTGATTATGCAGGGAACAACCAGGATGTTGAACTGCTGGTGGCAGGTATCAGTTACAAGCCGATTCCCAATGTGGTGCTTAAGGCCGACATCAGTAACTACATGATGAAGTATGGCCGCAAGGCGGACGAGATCAATTTTGGCTTCGGCTATATATTCTGACAGGCATGACGATCAGGCCGGGGATGAATTTTCAATTCCTGTCTCGCGTCAACTATCTTGTCCGGTTTGACGACAATTAAGATGGCCGGTTGAGTTTCGTTATTTTTTCAGGTGTTGTTTTTTTCGATAACTCTCTCCTTCTATTCCGATAATGCTGGCGTGGTGG
>JAKIUS010000111.1 GCA_021647445.1 Geopsychrobacter sp.
TAGCAGGCTATCCCTGATAGTAATGATGCAAAGACAATAGGAAAGCCGGATGCGGGAAAACCGCATGTCCGGTTTGACGAGGGGGAGCAAACCCGTTGAGTATGGCTGGTTTGCTCTCTACTCTACTAGGTAAAGAGCAAACGCTGTGCCAGAAATAAAATTACGTGATATCAGCGGGTTAACTGTTTCTGAATGGAGCGGTGATTAAAAAAAAGGCAGGGGGTGCTCAGGGAGAGGCAGGGTTATGCTTTGACGGTGCAGGGAAGAAAGAGTACGTGGCCGAGCAAAAAAAAACACCCACAATCCCAATAAGGGGCTGCGGGTGTTGGAGTCTCAATATCGTGAAAAAGGCTCAGAGGTTAACCACCCAGTCGTAGCGATCCGGCTGGCGGCCGTATTGGATGTCGGTCAACTGCTTATAGAGTTTCATGGTCAGTTCGCCGGTTTCACCCTTGCCGAGTTGAACGAAGTTGCCTTGATAGCATAAGGAGCCGACGGGGGAGATGACTACGGCGGTACCGGTGCCGAAGGCCTCTTTTAAGCGACCGTTTTTAGCCCCTTCCATCACCTCGTCAACCGACATGGCGCGTTCTTCAATCTGGTAGCCCATGTCCGCAAGCAGTTTCAGGGTCGAGCGTCGGGTGATGCCGTCAAGGACGGTTCCGCCGAGCGGTGAGGTGACAATCTTGTCATCATAGAGGAAAACCATATTCATGCTGCCAACCTCTTCGACATATTTCTTTTCACGGGCATCGAGCCACAGGACCTGGTCGTAACCGTTTTCGGCCGCTTCTTTGGCCGCCATCAGGCTGGCCGCGTAGTTGCCACCAGTTTTGGCCTCGCCGGTCCCGCCGTGGGCGGCCCGTACATAGTGGTCGGAGATCCAGATTTTAACCGGGGCAATGCCGCCCTTATAGTAGGCCCCGACTGGCGAAAGGATGATATAACAGAGGTATTGGTCCGCCGGGCGCACGCCGAGAAAAGCCTCGCTGGAGATCATTGTCGGGCGGATATAGAGGCTGGTTCCCTCGCTCTTGGGCACCCAGTCGGCTTCAAGCCGGATCAGTTCAAGCAAGGATTCAAGCAGAAAGTCTTCATCGACCTCAGGCTTGCACATTCTTTTAGCGCTGCGGTTGAAACGCGAGATGTTATCCTTGGGACGAAAGAGTGCAATCGAACCATCGGCACGGCGAAAGGCCTTGAGCCCTTCGAATATTTCTTGCGAATAGTGTAGAACCGTTGCCGCAGGATCCAGGGATAGAGGACCGTAAGGTTGGATACGCGCCGAATGCCAACCCTTTTCGCGGTCGAACTCCATGAGGAACATGCGATCGGTGAATTGTGTCCCGAAGGCCAGTTGTGATTCATCGCTGATCTTCTCTTTGGAGTCGGTTTGGGGAAGAATTTTGAGCTGCATTTCTGGCCCTCCTGCGGAAGGAATTAGTGGATCGTTGTTCTTATCACAAATGGCCCGTCGACCGCAAGCTTGCAAACGGCGCTTAACTTAGGCATGGAGCAGTCTGTCGCGCTTTCTGTGAACAGACTGCGGTAGGGAGCTTTTATGCGGATAAAACTGAAATATGCAGACGGTATTCAGGCAGGGAAAATCCCGTTCAAGGTGCCGTTTCTGCAAGCACGGCTGCCAGCTTTAAAGCTAAATCCGCAGACGCTGGTACGTCAGGCGCTGGATGGTTCTCTGGGCGGACAAACTTTTACCGAGATTTTTGCAGCGGGCGAGCAGGTAGTGATCGTGACCAGTGACATCACCCGTTATACCGGCAGTGAGATCTACCTGCCGCTCCTGGTTGAAAAACTGAACGCCTGTGGTATTGCAGACAAGGATATTTCTATTTTGATCGCGCTGGGGATTCATCGTCCTCAGAGCGCTGCGGAGCACCGGACGATTCTCGGTTCGCTGTACGGCCGGATCGCGGTGTTTGATCATGCTTGTGATGACCCCGCGCAGTTGATTGATTTGGGCATCACCACAGGCGGTGTGCCGGTCTCGATCAACCGCCGGCTGGTCGAGGCCGAACGTGTCATCGTGACCGGCACGGTCGGTTTTCATTATTTCGCCGGTTTCGGTGGTGGGCCTAAGGGCCTGGTACCGGGAGTGGCGGGGCGTAAAACCTGTATGGCCAGTCATTTTGCCCTTTTCAAACCCTCACCGCAGACCGGCAAGCATGAGCTGGCCGCTCCCGGCGTTCTGGAGGGGAATCCGGTTCATCGACTGCTCCTTGAGGCGGCGCGCATGCAACGCTGTGACCTGCTGCTTAATACAGTTCTTTCGCCGCAAAAGGAGATTATCGGTGTCTACGCCGGTGAACTTGAAACTGCGCATCTTGCGGCCTGTGCGCAGGTGCGCGAGTTATATCAGCCAGGTTGCGAGAAGGTCGATCTGGCGATCATCTCCAGCGGCGGTGAACCCAAGGATATCAATCTGATTCAGGCACAGAAAGCTCTCGATTATGGCTGTCGTGCGGTATGTGACGGTGGTACGATCATTCTGTTGGCGGCCTGTCGGGACGGTTTCGGCCATGACAACTTTTACCCCTGGTTCAAATATCAGGATCTGGATAAATTTGAAAAGGCGTTGCGGAAAGATTATCAGATCAACGGTCAAACCGCTCATTCGTTACTAAGCAAGGCCCGCCGCTTTCGCGTGTTGCTGGTGAGTGGTTTTGATGCCAAGACGACCGCGCGCATGGGGATGGAGAAGGCTGCTGACCTGCAACAGGCGATTGATATAGCTTTGTCTGAATTTTCGGAGAATCCGAGAACCTTGGTGATCCCCGATGGTGGACTGGTGCTCCCCCGAATTGATGATAGGGTTTAGAGATCTTAGGACGGGGTCGCTACTCTATTTAGTGACCCATTTTGCATTGGGAGATTCATTCTGAATGAAGAAAGAAGAGGTGCTACAGCAGGTGATCGAATCGGGGGCGCTGCCGACATTATCGACGGTCGCTTCCAAGTTGATCAGTTTGACTGCGAAAGAAGAGACAACGATTTTTGATATTACCAAGTTGATTGCCCAGGACATTTCGCTGTCGGCCAAGGTGCTCAAGGTGGTTAATTCGGCTTTTTACAACTTTCCCAACGAAGTCGGTTCCATACAGCAGGCGGTGGCGATTCTCGGCACCAACGCGGTTCGTTCTTTGGTGCTTTCGTTCTCGTTTCTCAGTATGGAACATGCCAATGAGCCGGGCGGTTTCAGCTATGAAGAGTTTTGGGAGCGGTCATTGGCTGCCGGGGTCTCGGCCAAACTGTTGATGGCGAAGGTGTGCGACGATGACACCGAAGAGGTCTTTACCGTTAGTCTGTTGGCTAATTTGGGTAAATTGATTCTGGCGACCGCTTTTGCCGAACGGTATAGTGAGATTTACCGTCAAGCCTCTAACTGCGAACAGAGTTTATCGCAGTTGGAGGCTAAGGTTATCGGTGCTGTTCACGCTTATGTCGGTCGTGAGGCCGCCCATCACTGGAATTTTCCCACCAGTCTGACGCAGCCGATTCTTTATCACCATGACCCCGATACTTATCCAGGGGATGATCCGCTGATGAAGCGCAATATTGAGATCATCTATCTCGCTGGATTGCTGACTAATATTCTCTATTCAGGAAAACCCATCGATTATCATCGTCCCTTTCGCGAACAGGCCAAAAAACGCTTTGCGCTGGATGATGAGGCGATTGACGATCTGCTGCAGCGGGTCAATGTCGAGGTCGCGCAGGCGGCTGAATTTTTCGGCATCAGCATCGGCGGGACGGCCTCGATCCCTGAACTGTTGCAGGAAGCGAATATCGAACTCAGCTTGTTGAATATGTCCTATGAACAGATGAATCGTGAGTTGGTGCAGGCGAAGATGAAGCTTGAAAAAATGACTTCGGAACTTGAAGAGAAGAATACTTATCTCGAAAGTATCGCCAATCTAGATGGTTTGACCGAAGTTTATAATCATCGTTATTTTCAGAATTTTTTGGAAAAGGAACTCAACCGTTCGTTACGTCGTGATCTGAACCTGAGCTTAATTCTGTGTGATATAGATAATTTCAAAAAATTCAATGATTTTCATGGTCACCAAGTGGGCGATTTTGTTTTGAAAGAGGTGTGCCGAGTTTGTGGTGAACATATTCGCGAATATGATCTGTTGGCTCGTTACGGGGGTGAAGAGTTTGTCTTTGTTTTGCCGGACACCGGGTCTGATGAGGCGATGATCGTTGCCGAAAAATTGCGTGAAGGGGTCGAAAAGGGTGAGTTTTTTTTCGAGAAGATGAGCTACCGGGTGACCATAAGTTTTGGAGTGGCCAGTCTGCCCAAGGGGGGCAGAATCAAGCGCAGTGAACTTATCGAGGCGGCAGATAAAGCGCTTTACCAGGCCAAGAAAAAGGGGCGTAACCGGGTCGAGATGTATCAGGAGAAGAGCGGTTGGTTTCGTAAGAAATCGTGAGGCGTGAGGCGATCTCTTCCCCCCCCCTGCGGGTAGACATTTTCAGGTGACCTGTTGGATAATGTTATGGTAGTCAATTTTGGGGTGCGATGACCTCTTGCGAGGCGACGTGCCCCTTTCATTTGAACGATGTGAATTTTCGGCTACCAAGACAGCAAGGAAGGCTTTTCTCTCTATCTCTGCGACCTCTGCGGTGAAATGATTTTTTGACCTTCTTGGTGCCCAACATATTTTTCTAAAGGCATATAGATGATCGATACACGTATAGTCCGCATCCTGTCCGATATTGTCGGTAAGGAGAACGTCAGTACCCAAAAAGCCGACCTGCTTTGCTATAGCTACGATGCCACTCAACAGCAGTTTCTGCCTGATGTTGTGGTTCATCCTGAGAGCGCTGCGGAAATTTCTCTGATCATGAAGATGGCCAACGCCGAGAAGATTCCGGTCTTCCCGCGTGGTGCCGGTAGCGGTTTTACCGGCGGGAGTCTGCCGACCAAAGGCGGCATCGTACTCTCCACCGAGCGCATGAACCACATTCTTGAGATCGATAGTGAAAACTTGATCGCCACTGTTGAGCCGGGGGTGGTGACCGAGCAGTTTCAGCAGGCGGTCGAAAAGGTCGGGCTCTTCTATCCGCCAGATCCCGCTTCGCTTAAGTTTTCGACCCTCGGCGGCAATGTTGCCGAGTGCGCCGGTGGTCCGCGTTGTGTCAAGTATGGGGTGACCAAGGATTTTATTATCGGTCTGGAGATCGTGACCCCGCAGGGTGATATCATCACCACCGGTGGCCCGACCATGAAGGGGGTGGTCGGTTACGATCTGACCAAACTCATCTGTGGCAGCGAAGGCACCCTGGCGATTATCACGCGCATCATCATCAAGCTGCTACCATTGCCCGAAGCCAAACAGACCATGCTGGTGCTCTTTGATTCCATCGACGGAGCGGCCAAGGCGGTCTCCAGCATCATCGGGCACAAGATTATTCCGACCACCCTTGAATTTATGGATGGTCGCACCCTTGATTGCGTACGTCAGGCGACCAGCCTCGAAGTCCCTGAGGGCGCACAGGCGGTGTTGATTATCGAAGTTGATGGCGATCAGGAGTTTCTGGCGAAGCAGGTGCAGAAAATAGCCGCAATCATTCAACCTCTTGGTGTCGTTGAAACGCGCATTGCCAAGACTGCCGCCGAAAGTGAAGCCTTGTGGCAGATTCGTCGTTCGGTGTCGGCCAGCCTGCGTAAGGTCAATCCCGATAAGTTTAACGAAGATATCTGCGTACCGCGCTCCAAGGTGCCGGAGATGATTCGTAAGGTCGATGCGATTAGTGAAAAATACGCTATCCCTATCGTCAATTTTGGTCATGCGGGGGATGGTAATATTCACGTCAATGTGATGATTGACAAGAAGATCCCCGGTGAGCTTGAGAAGGCCGAAAAGGCGATTGAGGAGGTCTTTAAAGGTGCTCTTGAGCTCGGAGGAACCATGAGTGGTGAGCATGGAGTCGGTATCGAAAAGCGTGATTTGATGGGGGAAATGTTTTCCGAAGATGACATGAAACATCAACAGCGTTTAAAATGTGCTTTTGATCCCGCGCAGTTACTTAATCCGGGAAA
>JAKIUS010000112.1 GCA_021647445.1 Geopsychrobacter sp.
ATTGATGCTTTCGACTTCCATCCCTAGAAATGCGGCGGTTACGTCGGTGGCGACCTTTGCCGGCAGGTGGATTGAAAGATTGCCTCTGACGGACCCGGCCAGGCCGACCATACCGGTGATGCTGTTTTCAAACGCGGTATCGGTGCGTGTGGTCGGCTCTTCGGGCGTTACTTCGAGCATAATCATGCTCGAGAAAATTTCACATGTTGCAGCTACAATTTGTTCAGCATGTTTCACGATAGACCTCGTAGCAAAAGGGAAACAATTGTGTCGGTGACCCAATGAGTCACCGACCCTGTGTATTTTTAAAGTAGTGGTCCGAGTGTCTCGTTGATTAAATCGGGAGTAAAGGGTTTTTTGATTGCCCCCTTGGCGCCTAGTGCTTTTGCTTCATCGATAATATCGGCGCCGGTTTCGGTTGATATCATGATGACTGGGATATCCTTGATCGCAGCATCTTCAGATTTGGCTTTAAGAAATTCGAGTCCGGTCATGTTTGGCATGTTGATATCACTCAAGACAACATCAACGGTATTGTTCGCGAGGACATCGAGCGCTTCCTGGCCATCAGCGGCCTCTAGGATTTCCGAAAAATCGATTCCGGCCTGGCGTAGGGCTCGGGAGACAATTTTGCGCATGGTATTGGAATCATCGACGATCAGCACTGTTTTACCCATGGGGGCTCCTTATCGGTTGGTGAAATAAATGGGTCATTAATTATTGTAGGCGGAAAAACCGTTGCCATTGGCGACAATGAGCAAGGGTTCTCCTTCAATCTGTAAATTCCAGACAATAGCGTTCTCTTCGTTTTCGGGGACCGGTCCTTCGCCATGTTCGGGCAAACCGAGTTGGTAGGTCTGATCCTCTGGGATCAGGTTGGTCATAAATAGTCCGGCCAGGGTATTTAGCATTTCAGCGATGATATCCTGATGCTGGCTTTCTGAGACCTCTTCGATTTCGATGCCGAACATATCGGCGGTCATATTGGTCAGCAGTGCTGAAGGCAGGGCTATGCGCACCTCCCCCTGCAGGGGATCATGAATCAAGATGCTGACCCAGGTCGCATGGGTTGGCGATTCAAATGCGAGTTCTTCCGATTGTTCGGTGACCTCGACGAAGGCCATATTTTCAAAGGTTTGTCGGGTTGCGTCGAGCATCGCTTTGTAGGTGGCAGTTTCCTGATGCGGCATAATTTAATTCTCCCTGCTTAAAGCAGTTCAGTCATCCAGAAAAGAGGCGAGAGCATCCATCAGCATGGGAGGTGCAACCGGTTTGTTGAGAACCTTTAAGGCTCCAAGCTTCAACAACTCCTTCTCCTTGGCCGGGTTCCCGGCGCTGGTGATAATGACGACCGGCAGATCGCTCAATTTTGGGCTGGCTTTAACCCATTTAAGCAGGGTTTCACCATCCATCACTGGCATATTTAAGTCACTCAGCAAGAGATCAGTCGGTGCAGCCTTGGCGGCGGCCAGGGCTTCTTTGCCATGCTCCGCTTCGACAATCTCAGCGTCACCCAGACCAATAATGTCGAGACAGCGTCTGATAAACATGCGTGCGGTTGCCGAGTCGTCTGCGATAACAATCCGTTTCATCGATTCGATTCTCCTGTGTCAGAAAAGGAGCGTTCAAGTTTGTCGAACTCTTCATTCACGGTCAGCATCACATTGGCTAACGCATTCGGTTTTAACTCAAAAAACTGGGTGTAGTTTGGGTCGAGCTTGTACTGCATGCTGTCCGCTCCGGTACCGCATCCACCCATCATAGCAATGTTATCTCCCAGGTGGACGGTGTAAACAAGTTCCTGAAATTCAGGGCTGGCACCAGCCGGATTGTGATGAAAACGGATGGCTTCAGCGATCGCAGTGGGCAGTCTCCAGGCAAGAGCCAATTCGTAGCCGGCGCGGGGATGATCGAAGCCGATGAGCGATTCTTCGGCGCTGAGGTAGTCGCTGAACTCTTCGCTTTCAATTTTTCGCAGAACTTCGCTGGCGGTGCCGTGCAGATAATCCGAAATTAATGCCTTGCCAATATCGTGCAGCAAGCCTGCAGTAAATGCCAGGTCGGGATTGATATCTGAATCGCTCTGGACTGCAACCTCACGTGAAGCGATGGCGGTGCGCAGATCGTGCCGCCAGAGATCCCCATGTTCTCCTTCATAGCCGACCAGTTCTTTGTCGAACAGTTGGGCTGCACAGTCTCCGATGGCGATGCCGATGATCAGGCGTTCCCCCAGGTAGGAAATGGCACGATCCAAAGAGGTGATTTCGCTGATGAGTCCGAAGGCGGCCGAATTAACAACTTTGAGCACGCGGGCGGTGAGAGTCGCATCGGTTTTTACGATGTGGACAATCCCCCTCAGATCATGATCAGGGTCGGTGGTAGTCTGCAACAGTTGTGTCGCACTGGCCGAGAGCAGAGGCACCGACTTGATGACCTTTTGAATCTCTTCCTGGTCTATTTTTTCAGTCATTTAATGCCTCCTCACAGTTTCCAGTTGGGACGACCGGGCGAACTGAGGATGATCTCGCCACTCTCTACCGAGACAGTAACGGTGCGGCTGAAATTTCCACCCAGGTCTTCAGCGACGGCCCCCATGCCGTACTTCCACAATATTTTTTTGATCGACAGAGCATTACGTTTGCCAATTTGAAAGGTGTCGTTGGTATCCATGACATTGGCACCTCCGCAAAGTTTGACAACCATTCCCTTCCCCTTGGGATTACAACCGAATTTTGCCATTTTTGCCAGCAGGGCGGGGATGCCGGTATCCGCAAAATAACCCGGCTTCTCGACCGATTTTGCCTTGTTGATGGTGGATTCCGGAAGTGCAACGTGCACCATACCGACGGTCCTGGTTTTTGGGTCGAGCAGGATGACCGATACACAGGACCCCAAGGCGAAGGTCTTAACGTCTTCACCTGGCCTGTTTGAGGCTCCATAGTCGCCGACTCCGAGAATGATCTGCCCCATAGTCTATTTCTCCGTCAGCAGATTAAGCAGGGACTGTGCGATCTTATCGAGAGGAACAAGTTTTTCCGCGCCCCCTTTTTCATAAGCGACCTTTGGCATGCCAAAAACCACCGATGAGGCTTCGTCCTGGGCGATGCAGCGAGCACCCGCATTTTTCATTTTCAACATACCGTCAGAGCCATCACCACCCATACCGGTCAGCATGCCTCCAACGGCATTGGCGCCGACATGTTCGGCGATTGAGGTCATCATGACATCGACCGATGGACAATGGCCGCTGATTTTATCGGTGCCGCCGCACTTCACATGGTAAAAACCACCGGAACGGATGACCTTCATCTGCATACCGCCGGGAGCAACCAGGATCAGTCCGTTGCGCACCCGGTCGCCATCAGTCGCTTCCTTAACTTCCATGGCGCAGAGGGTGTTCAGCCGATCTGAAAACATCTTGGTAAAACCGCCTGGCATATGCTGGACGATAACCACCCCGGGAGTGGTGGCCGGGAACTGGGTGATCACCTTGCGGATTGCTTCGGTTCCGCCGGTGGAGGCACCGATGGCAATAACCTTGTCGGTCGATTCTGCCAGTGCCTTGCTGCCTGCCAGGGTCTGAGGCCTGTTCGCTTCAACCCGGTGGCCTTTCCAGTGAGAAACATTTGCGGTCGAGGCAATTTTAACCTTGACCTGCAATTCACCAATCATCGAGTTGAGCCCGCTTGCAACATTGCTGGTCGGCTTGGCAACAAAGTCGACCGCACCGGCATCCAAGGCATCAATAGTGATCTGTTTGCCCCGTTGGGTGAGAGAACTGACCATGACGACCGGCATTGGAAATTGGGGCATCAGTTTGCGTAGAAAGGCGACGCCATCCATTTTTGGCATTTCGACATCGAGGGTGAGCACGTCGGGCTGCAACTGAACGATTTTATCACGTGCCTGGTAGGGGTCTGCCGCAGTACCGACGACCTCGATATTCGGATCAAGGTTTAATCCCTGACTCAGGATATTCCGCACCAGGGCAGAATCATCGACAATGAGAACGCGGATAGGTCGAACCATCAAGCATCTCCCTTCTGGTAGAGAGCCGGTTGTAAATACTTGTAAAGTGTTTGTGTGCGGCCAAGGGTCTCGGAATGCCCGATAAACAGAGAGCCGTCCTGCTCGGTTGTACGATGAAAGCGTGTCACCAGCGTATCACGTGTCGGTTGATCGAAATAGATCATGACATTACGACAGAAGATGATCTGAAAAGGTTTTTTGAACGGGAACTTGGCGTTCATCAGGTTGAGACGGCGATAGGTTGTTTCGTGTTTTACATCATCACGGACGGCCAGTTTTTTGTCACTGGCCGGGATGAAATATTTGTTGCGCAGGTTGGCGGGCAATTGATCGACCCGGTCCTGGGTGTAGATACCGGCGCGGGCAGCCGAAAGGGCTTTATCAGAGATGTCGGTCGCAAGAATTCCGGCATCCCAGTTTTTGTAATCGGCCCCTAAGTATTCCTTCATCAGCATAATGAGGGTATAGGGCTCTTCTCCGGTTGAACTACCAGCGCACCAGATACGAAGATCCCGCCGGTTTTGTTGCTTGAGGCGCGTAATAACGTCTGGTAGCGCGGTGTTGTAAAAATAATCAAAATGATCTTTTTCACGATTAAAATAGGTGTGATTGGTTGAAATAAGATCGACCAGTTCACTTAAGCCCTGTTCCGATTTGTCGTCTGTCAAAAAATCGGTATATTGCTGAAAAGTTGAAAAACCACGGGTCCGCATCAGTTTTTGCAGCCGTCCGACCAACAAAGAACGTTTTTGCTCCGTCAGGTTAATACCGAAGCGTTGATGGATAAGGTCACGCAAGTTCGAAAATTCCGCGTCACTGATTGCCATCATGTTGTTTGATATGTTGCTTGGTTGATTCATGAGAGCCCGTATTGTTGAGTATTTGCCGATTTCATCATCGAGGGTGATCTGTGGTTGTTAAGTCCCTGTCCCAGTCGCCCTTTGTGCGATAGAGGGTTTAATCAATCCTGCTCTTCGTTTGCAGCCCCCATCAATTTGAGCATTTTTTCATCGAATAGCAACTCTTTGACATCGAGGAGGATTTTGACGTCATCGCCGATTTTCCCCATACCCTGAATGCAGCGGTTGCCGGTGCTTTTGCCGGTGCGTGGTGGTGGTTCGACGTTTTTGGCTGGAATGTCCGAGACTTCACTTACTTCATCGACCACTAAGCCGACTTCAGTGTTTTCTATATTAACAACAATTATACAGGTTCGATCGTCGTAGTCACGTGCTTCAATGCTGAACCGGGCACGGACGTCCATGACCGGAATCACCTTGCCGCGCAGGTTGATGACCCCGCGGATAAAATCTGGCATGTCGGGGACTTCGGTGATCTTCTGGATGCCGATTATTTCAATGACATAACGAATCTCAATGCCGTAGTCTTCGCCTGCCAGGTGAAAGGTCAGGTATTTGTCTTTCTGGGTGTCTTCGTTTTCATAATCACCAAGCGCCGAATTTGCGGTTGCTGCGCTGTTTTCGCTCATTTTTTCCTCCATGATTTTTATGCTTCAGTATCTTGTAGCTGATTCTTGTTTTTGCCCGCAACCGACTCGCGCAGACCGCCAATATCGAGGATCAGGCTGACGCCGCCATCGCCTAGAATTGTGCAACCGGAGACACCGGAAACGTTGCCGATAAATTTCGAAAGTCCTTTAATGACGGTTTGTTGTTGCAAGCAAAGCTTTTGTAGCGCATCTATCGTGGTAGGAAGTTTGTTTTCAATCAACATGCCGGTAGTGTAAAACACACCGGCATGTCTGTCACCCCTACACTTGGGAGTAAGTTAAAACCGGACGCTCAGATAGTTGTCGAACATCCAGCCCTTCTAATAACCACTGTAATTCACGAATGCCGCAAGTCAGAATAACTTGATCTTTTGCCGGCCACGGAAAACGTCCGCGTGCTAAACGTTTGTATAAAAGACAAAAACCGTTATTGTCCCAGTACAATATTTTTATTTTGTCACGAGTGCGATTTCGAAACACAAAAAGATGTGCCGATAAGGGGTTGAGTTCC
>JAKIUS010000113.1 GCA_021647445.1 Geopsychrobacter sp.
ACTATCCATGATCCGGCTGCAAATCCGGCTGTTTGGCCCAGATTTCAGCTCCTTTTCGACCAATAGCTACGGCTATCACTCTCAAAGGAGCCAAAACCTGGTCTCAAACTTCCGAATTTTCGCTTCGGCTAGGATAGCCCGACAGCCTCCTGATAAAAAAATTGATCTGATTATCCATACACTGGCGATATGAGAAATCAAGGCAAGCGCATTTCAACCGCCTCAATCCGACGATCTTCCATCTGGCGCACACCAAATCGTACGCCTCCAATTTCACAGGAATCTCCTTCAACCGGGATTCTACCCATCTCCTGCATCAATAATCCAGCTAAGGTCGTCACATGTTCTTCGGGCATGGTTAAATTAAAATGGCGATTCAACAACCTTAACGATACTGCGCCATCGACCAAAAAACGCTTAGGGCCTAAGGGCCTGAAATCGACTTCGACAATATCATGCTCGTCATGAATCTCGCCGACGATCTCTTCAACAACATCCTCAAGGGTCACCAACCCTTCGACCCCGCCATACTCATCGACCACCACCGCTAAATGCTGCTTACGCTTGCGAAAGCTCTGCAGTAATGCCGCGATCCGGTTCGATTCGGGAACAAAGAAGGGTTTACGGCAGAGGCTCTTCAGGGCAAAGCCCTGCTGATTATCGACATACTCCAGAATATCCTTGGAATGAATAATCCCAACGATATTATCCAAATTTTCACGATAAACCGGAAAGCGGGAATGGCGGGTGGAACGCAGGGTCTCCAGCACCGTCTGAAAACTGCTGTCCGCCTCGAGACCAACCATTTCGGTGCGTGGCAGCATGACATCCCGAACCCGGGTTGCCGAGAGATCAAATACACCGTGCAGCATGCGCCGCTGTTCAGCCGCAACGACCCCGCTCTCTTCACCGACCTCAATTATTGCGCGAATTTCATCCTCGGAAAGGCTTTCATTCTCCGGCTCATTGCCACGCAAGAAGCCCGTCAACAAACCTGAAACAAAGGTCACAACCCGGATGACAGGAGAGAACAACCACAGAACCAGTAAGATTGGACGCAACACGAAAAATGACGTTTTTTCAGGATATTGGGCGGCGTAGGTTTTAGGGCAGACCTCGGAAACAATCAGCAACACCGGAGTCAAAACCAGAATCGTCAATAGCTCTCCATGCTCACCATAATAATGAACAAAAAGGCCGGTCGCAAAGACAGAAGCCGCAATATTGACCAGATTATTACCAATCAGAATACCGGCCAGCAGGCGATCTGGATGCCCCAGCAAGCCAGCCAGACGTTCCGCGCCAGGATGCCCTTTCTGCTGCAGATATTTGATGCGTAAGCGATCCAGGGCCAAAAATGCGGTCTCAGACCCCGAGAAAAAAGCAGATAGCAGCAACAACAACAGTAATACAGTCAAGCGCCAAAGAGTATCTTCAGTCATCAAGTCTCCAGAGTAGCAGGCATAAACTGCCTGCAGTGTAGCCCAGCATCACCAGGCTGTCGACAAACAACCTGAGTATGCGATCATCATATCAAGAAATTGCGAAGCCCTCACCCCCCGTGTTATAAGCGATGGTTCTTAACCCAATCACGCCCTGCCTCAGGATTTTGCAGATGAAACACGTTGAAACAATCAAAGAGCAGCATGCACAACTCTGCCAGCAGCTTCATCACCATGCCCATCTCTACCACGGCCTCGACGCGCCGGAAATCAGCGATGCCGAATATGACCAGAAACTAAAACTACTCTTGAATATTGAAGAGGAATATCCAGAACTCCTGACGCAAAACTCGCCCTCACAACGGATTGGCGGTCGCCCACTCGCTGGTTTCCGGCAGATTGAACACAACCAGCCGATGCTCTCGCTGGAGAATGCCTTCAATGCCGAGGATCTACGCAATTTCGATAACCGTCTCAAGCGATTTTTAGGCAGCGAGGCCCCGCTTGAATATCTCTGCGAGATGAAACTCGATGGTGTCGCGATTGAACTGGTCTATCACAACCAACAGCTGCAGCACGCCTCGACTCGCGGTGATGGCCGGATCGGCGAAGATGTCAGCGCCAACGCCCGCACCATCGGGGCGATCCCTCTGCAACTGCCCCCCGACGCACCAAAGCGACTCGAAGTCCGTGGTGAAGTCTACATGGAACTCGTCCCCTTTCAACGGCTCAACCAACTGCGTCGCGAAGAAGGCGAAAAGACCTTTGCCAATCCACGCAACGCCACAGCCGGCAGCCTGCGCCAACTCGACCCGCGAATAACCGCGAGCCGCCCCCTCACCATCAGTTGCTACGGGTTGGGCGAAATCGAAATGGAGCAACCCCCCACCGGCCAACTTGAGATGCTGCAAAAACTCCGCGCCTGGGGCCTGCGCGTCAACCTGGAGAGCGTCTTTTTAGCCAACGATATCGAGGCGGTCATCAAACGCTACCAGCAGCTTCAAACTGAACGGAATGAGCTGCCGTTTGAAATCGACGGCATGGTGGTCAAAGTCAACAGCTTTGCCCTCCAGCAAGAACTCGGCACCAAAAGCCGCACCCCCCGTTGGGCCATCGCCTGCAAGTTTCCGCCGCGCCAGGAGCAGACAATCCTCGAGTCGGTGCGTTTTCAGGTCGGCCGCACCGGGGCGATCACCCCGGTGGCCAACCTGCGCCCCGTCGCGGTCGGCGGCGTTACCGTCTCTAGTGCCAGCCTGCACAACTGGGACGAGATCGCACGCCTCGATGTCCGGATTGGCGACACCCTGGTCGTCGAACGCGCCGGAGATGTAATCCCCGACATCGTCAAGGTCATCAAGGAGAAGCGAAACGGCCAAGAACAGAAGATCCCCGCCCCGAAAACCTGCCCGGCCTGTGGGGCCGCAGTCTTGCGAGGCGAAGGTGAGGTTGTGCCGCGCTGCCAGGGACTCAGTTGCCCGGCCAAGCTTAAGGAGGCACTTAAACACTTTGCCGCCCGCGGGGCCATGGATATCGAGGGCCTCGGCGACCGCCTTATCGATCAACTCCTGCAACTGCAGCTGGTCACAAGTGTCGCCGACCTCTTCTGCCTCTCAAAAGAGGATTTCTTCCGCATGGAACGGATGGGCGAGGTCTTGGCCGAGAAACTGCTGGCGGCGATCGATGCCAGCCGCAAGCGCCCCCTCGAACGTCTGCTTTTCGGCCTGGGCATCCGCCACGTCGGAGCCCATCTGGCGAAGGTTTTGAGCCAGCGCTTCGGCAACCTCGACAAACTGCGCACCGCGACGCGTGAGCAACTGCTTGAAACCCACGAAATTGGTCCCCAGGTTGCCGAAAGCCTGCTCTCCTTCTTCGCCGACGCCCACAATCTGCAAATCCTGCAGCAGCTTAAAGACTCCGGCGTCCACCCGGAAAACCGTGTGGCAAAACGGGGGGAACGTTTTGCCGGCCAAGTCTTCGTTTTCACCGGCAAACTCGAACGCTTCAGCCGCAACAAAGGAGAGGATCTGGTGGAACAACAGGGAGGCCGTGCCAGTGGCTCGGTGAGCAAGAAGACCGATTATCTGGTCGCAGGACCAGGAGCCGGTAGCAAACTGACCAAGGCCCAGCAACTAGGGGTAAAGGTCTTGGATGAAGAAAAATTTCTGGCCCTGCTGAACGATGAGACCGAAGGAGACTGAAAGTGATCAGAACCTGCCGACACCTGCTGATCAGTGGCCGCGTCCAAGGTGTCTGTTTCCGCCACTACACCCGTCAGGAAGCACTTAAAAACGGGGTGCACGGCTGGGTTAAAAACCTGCCTGACGGTCGGGTTGAAGCCCTGCTTGAAGGACCTAAGACGGCCGTCGCGGCAACCATCGCCTGGTGCCAGCAGGGTCCCGAGGCGGCGCAGGTTGATCGGGTTGACATCGAAGATCCAAAGAGGGATGAAAAATTTACCAGTTTTACGATCCGCTAAAAATTCGGTTCAGTCTGCCTGCTGGCGCAGGGGCAACGAGCGCGCATAGACATCACTTCCCGGCAGTCCGTGCTCCTTCGCGACCCGCTTAACGATCTGCTTCCAACTCAACCCGCCCTCGGCATGCAGGCGCATCAACGCCTCTTCGACCGTCTCTTGCGGGGCCTGCTTTTCGGCCGCCGCCAGCATCAGCACCAGTTCGCCTTTGACCGTCTTCCGAGCGAAATGCTCAGCGGCAGCCCTCAGGGTGCCGAGGAAGAGTTCTTCATGCCTCTTGGTCAGTTCCCGACCAACGGCAATCTCGCGCTCGGCACCGCAAATATGCTGCAAGTCATCCAGGGCGGCGAGCAATCGATGGGGCGTTTCATAAAAAACCAGGGTATGATCCGCATCGGCCAGAGATTCGATAAACCTCTGCCGCGCCCCCCTCTTCGATGGCAGAAAACCGGCAAAGCGGAAGCTATCGGTCGGCAGGCCGCTGATCGATAGCCCGGCAATCATGGCATTACAACCCGGCACACTAACAACCTGCAAACCAGCAAAACGACAGGCGCGCACCAAACGATAACCGGGATCGGCAATGGCCGGGGTACCAGCATCGCTGATCAGAGCGACATCTGCGCCTTCCTGCAAGCGCAGGATCAGTTCTTCGCTGCGCTGGGCTTCATTGTGTTCATGGCAGGAGATCATCCGCGTTTTAATACCGTAATGATCGAGGAGACGTCGACTGTGACGGGTATCTTCCGCAGCGACCAGACTGACCTCAGCGAGCACCCGCACTGCGCGATAGCTCATATCTTCGAGGTTACCAATCGGCGTGGCGACCACATATAAAATGCCACTCACGTTACAGGGTCTCCAACTGCTTGAGCCACAGATCAACCCGAGCATCGCTCGGCATCCGCCAATCACCGCGCGGCGACAAAGCGATGGTCCCGACCTTAGGTCCATCCGGCAAGCAAGACCGTTTGAACTGTTGACTGAAGAAACGGCGGTAAAATACCTGCAACCACTTTTTCAATTCGACAGAAGAATACTCGTCCACAAACGCCTGCTCGGCCAACGTCAGAATCTTGCGTGGTGGATAATGAAGGCGCACCAGATGATAGAGATAAAAATCATGCAGCAGATAGGGACCGACCAGGTCTTCGGTGATCTGACCGATATCGCCGTTGGCAGCTGGCGGCAGAAGTTCCGGGCTTACGGGAGTCGCACTCACATCGCTCAAGACCTGCGCAAGTTCACCCGTAAAATCATGTTCGGCACACCAATCAACCAGATAGCGCACCAGGGTCTTCGGCACACCACAATTGACCGCGTACATCGACATGTGATCACCGTTGTAAGTACACCAGCCGAGTGCTAGTTCGGAAAGATCGCCGGTACCGATCACCAGTCCGTTGATTTTATTGGCGACATCCATCAAAATCTGCGTCCGCTCGCGAGCCTGCGAGTTTTCATAGGTGATATCGTGCTCTGTCTCGTCTTGGCCGATATCCTCAAAGTGCTGTAAAACCGCAGCAGCTATCGGGATCACCCGCAACTCGACACCGAGCAGTTCCGCTAACTCTTCAGCATTGCCACGGGTCCGTTCGGTGGTGCCGAAACCGGGCATGGTCAATGCGACAATCCCTTTTCGGTCGAGGTCGAGTCGATCAAAGGCTTTGACTGTCACCAGCAACGCCAATGTCGAATCGAGGCCACCGGAGAGGCCGATGACCACCTGTCGGCTGCCGGTATGCCGCAGGCGCTTGGCCAGCCCGCTGGTCTGCAACAGGAAAACCTCCTGACAGCGGGCATTGCGCTCCGCGTCTACCGGGGGCACGAAAGGCGTTCGGACCACTGGACGACACAATTTTGGCACCGGCCGTGGCGCGAAGCGGAAAGACTGAATGCGGAAGTTGCGCCCCTGGTGTCCACTGGCAAAGCTGCTATTACGCTGCCGTTCACCAACCAATCGCGCCAGATCAACATCTGTAACCGCCAGCTGACTGTCGAATTGAAAGCGTTCGGTTTCAACCAGAATCTGTCCATTTTCGGCGATCAAAGAGTGGCCGGAAAAGACCAGATCGGTGCTCGATTCGTTGGGACCGGC